>NZ_JBHFJB010000028.1:9671-12080 GCF_057334555.1 Pseudomonas sp. AGC41 | reverse complement strand
AAGAGGCCGGCCCCTCCGACAAAAATCTCAAAACAGAGAATTATCCCTTTCCTACGCTTTTCAATAACGAAATTTATCCTTATGCATCAGCCACTTAGCCATCTGGCACAGATATCGCTATAGCACTCCTCAAAGCCTTACCCACAAAAATAACAATCCCAGGAGACACACCATGAGTGTGATCATTGCCTTGGCAGCCCTCACGCTGCTGATGGTTGCCGCCTACCGTGGCTACAGCGTCATTCTCTTCGCCCCGATCGCCGCCCTCGGCGCGGTCCTGCTTACCGATCCATCCGCCGTCGCTCCCGCGTTCACCGGAGTGTTCATGGACAAGATGGTCGGCTTCATCAAACTCTATTTCCCGGTGTTCCTGCTTGGCGCGGTATTTGGCAAGCTGATCGAGCTGTCGGGTTTCTCCCGCTCCATCGTCGCCGCGGCGATTCGGCTGTTGGGCACGCGCCAGGCCATGCTGGTGATCGTGCTGGTCTGCGCGTTGCTCACTTATGGCGGCGTGTCGCTGTTCGTCGTGGTGTTCGCGGTGTACCCGTTCGCCGCGGAGATGTTCCGCCAGAGCAATATTCCCAAGCGGCTGATTCCAGCCACCATCGCCCTCGGCGCATTCTCGTTCACCATGGACGCCCTGCCCGGCACGCCGCAGATCCAGAACATCATCCCCAGCACCTTCTTCAACACCACCGCCTGGGCGGCGCCGTGGCTGGGCGTGATCGGTACGATCTTCGTCTTCTGCTTCGGCATGCTGTTTCTGCAGCGCCAGCGCAACAAGGCCCAACGCGCCGGTGAAGGTTATGGCACCGAACTGCGCAACGAGCCGGAAACCGCCGAGGACATCAAGCTGCCCAACCCGTGGATCGCCGTTTCGCCGCTGCTGGCGGTGGGGATCATGAACCTGCTGTTTACCCAGTGGATCCCGCAGTGGTACGGCAAGACTCACAGCCTGGTGCTGCCGGGCATGGCGACACCGGTGACCAGCGACATTGCCAAGCTCACCGCGATCTGGGCGGTACAGGCCGCCTTGCTGGTGGGTATTGTCATGGTATTGCTGTTCGGCTTCCGCGCGATTCGCAGCAAACTGGCCGAAGGCAGCAAGAGCGCGGTGGGCGGTGCCTTGCTCGCGGCGATGAACACCGCTTCGGAATACGGTTTCGGTGCGGTGATCGCCTCGTTGCCGGGCTTCCTGGTGCTGGCCGACTGGCTCAAGAACATTCCCGATCCGCTGGTCAACGAAGCGGTCACCGTGACGCTGCTGGCCGGCATCACCGGTTCCGCGTCGGGGGGCATGAGCATCGCTCTGGCAGCGATGTCCGAAACCTTCATCAGCGCCGCCCACGCCGCCAACATTCCCCTGGAAGTGCTGCACCGGGTGGCCGCCATGGCCAGCGGCGGCATGGACACCCTGCCCCACAACGGCGCGGTAATCACCTTGTTGGCCGTCACCGGCCTGACCCATCGTGAAGCCTACAAAGACATCTTCTGCATTACGCTGATCAAGACCCTCGCGGTGTTCTTCGTGATCGGTGTGTTCTACGCCACTGGCATTGTGTGAGGTTTCCATGACGACATTTCTTTCCGGCAAGACTGCCCTGGTCACCGGCTCCACCAGCGGCATCGGCCTGGGCATCGCCTTGAGCCTGGCCAAGGCCGGCGCCAACCTGATCCTCAACGGCTTTGGCGATGCCTCGGCGGTGATCGCCGAAGTCGCACAACACGGCGTCAAAGTCGGGCACCATCCGGCCGACGTCAGCGACCCGGCGCAGATTGCCGACATGCTCGCCTATGCCGAACGCGAATTCGGCGGCGTGGACATCCTGGTGAACAACGCCGGGATCCAGCACGTGGCCGCCGTGGAAGATTTCCCGGTGGAGCGCTGGGATTCGATCATTGCCATCAACCTCTCCTCGGTGTTCCACGCCACTCGCCTGAGCTTGCCGGGCATGCGCGCCAAGGGCTGGGGCCGGATCGTCAATGTCGCCTCGGTGCATGGCCAGGTCGGCTCGGTGGGCAAGGCCGCCTACGTCGCCGCGAAGCATGGGGTGATCGGGCTGACCAAGGTGGTTGGCCTGGAAACCGCCACCAGCAACGTGACCTGCAATGCAATCTGCCCAGGCTGGGTGCTGACGCCACTGGTGCAAAAACAGATCGACGACCGCATCGCCAGCGGCGTCGACCCGCAACAGGCCCAGCACGATCTGTTGGCCGAGAAGCAACCGTCCCTGGAATTCGTCACCCCGCCGCAGCTGGGTGAACTGGTGCTGTTCCTCTGCAGCGAAGCCGGCAGCCAGGTGCGGGGCGCGGCGTGGAATGTTGATGGAGGGTGGTTGGCGCAGTAACCCTCCGCGATTCCCGTGGCGAGGGAGCTTGCTCCCGCTGGCCTGCGAAGCGGGCCCAAGA
>NZ_JBHFJB010000028.1:9176-9651 GCF_057334555.1 Pseudomonas sp. AGC41 | reverse complement strand
CCACAGAGGCGCTTCTCGCCATAACTAGCACCGTGTGCTGCAATGTTCGCAAGCCCCGGAAAAACAGGAGGCACCCATGTCCGACATCCTCTGGCAACCCAGCCCCGAACGCATCGCCCGGTCGCGCATGGACGCCTTGCGCCGGTTCGTCAACGAACGGCACTCGCTGCAGCTGAATGATTACCCGGCCCTGCACGCCTGGAGCATCGACCAGCGCGAAGCTTTCTGGCAGGCCATCGTGGACTTCTTCGACATCCGTTTTCACCAGCGCCCCACCGCAGTGCTGGTGGAAGGCCCGCATATGCCCAGCGCACGCTGGTTCCCGGGGGCCACGCTGAGTTTCGCCGAACATCTGCTGCGCCGTCGCGATAACACCGTGGCGGTGGTTGCCGTTGATGAAGACGGCACTGAGCAAACGCTGACCTGGGCCGAACTCGCCGCCCATGTCGCGGGCGTGCAGAAAAGCCTGCAAGCC
>NZ_JBHFJB010000028.1:3237-9076 GCF_057334555.1 Pseudomonas sp. AGC41 | reverse complement strand
AAGCCGTCGGCGTGACCCAGGGCGACCGGGTCGCCGCTTGCATGCCCAACACCTGGCAGACGCTGGTGGGCATGCTCGCCACGACGAGCCTGGGGGCGATCTGGTCGTGCTCATCGCCGGATTTCGGCACCCAGGGCGTCATCGACCGGTTCGGCCAGATCGAGCCCAAGGTCTTGATCACCTGTGCCGGTTACCGTTATGCCGGCAAGGTCATCGACCAGCGTCCGAAGGTGAACGAGATCCTTGCGCGGCTGCCGTCCCTGCAACAGTTGATCGTGCTGCCTTACGCCCAGCCTGATGCTCGCGTCGAGGATTTCGAGACCCAGGCCGGCGTTGCGCTGTGGGAGGACTTTTATCAAAGCGCTGGCGAGCCGGAGTTCGCCAGCGTGCCGTTCGATCATCCGTTGTATATCCTCTACTCCAGCGGCACCACCGGCGTGCCGAAGTGCATCGTCCACAGCACCGGCGGCGTGCTGCTGCAGCATATGAAGGAACATGGCCTGCACGTCGATCTCGGTCCCGGGGATCGGTTGTTCTACTACACCACCTGCGGCTGGATGATGTGGAACTGGCTGGTCTCGGCCCTGGCCGTGGGCAGCTCGGTGGTGCTGTATGACGGCTCGCCGTTTCACCCCGGTCCCGAACGCCTGCTCGACCTGATCGACCAACAGCGCATCAGCGTGTTCGGCACCAGCCCGAAATACCTCGCCGCCCTGGAAAGCCAAGGCATCCAGCCACGCCAGAGCCATGACCTGGGCAGCCTCAAGACCCTCCTGTCCACCGGCTCGGCCCTGGCGCCCCACAGCTACGACTACGTTTACCGCGACTTCAAGGCCGACGTTTGCCTGGCCTCGATGTCCGGCGGCACCGACATCGTCTCCTGTTTCGTCAACGGCAACCCGTTGTCCGCCGTGCGCCGGGGCGAGATGCAGGGCAAGAGCCTGGGCATGGCGGTGCAGGTCTGGAACGAGGCCGGCGAGGCGGTGATCGGCGAAAAAGGCGAGCTGGTCTGCACCCGGCATTTTCCGGCGATGCCCATCGGACTCTGGAACGACCCGCGCCAGGATAAACTTCGCGCCTCCTATTTCAGCCAGTTTCCCGGGGTGTGGGCCCAAGGGGACTACGCCGAAGAACTGGCCCACGGCGGCCTGCTGATCCACGGACGCTCCGACGCGGTACTCAACCCCGGTGGCGTGCGCATTGGCACGGCGGAAATCTATCGGCAGGTGGAAAAAGTCGAAGAGATCCTCGACAGCGTCGCCATTGGCCAGCAATGGCAGGGTGACGTGCGAGTGGTGCTGTTCGTGCGCCTGCGTGATGGCGTCGCGCTGGACGATGCCCTGGAGCAGAAGATTCGCCAGGTCATCCGCGCCAACACGACGCCGCGCCATGTACCGGCGAAAATCCTCGCCGTCAGCGACATTCCGCGCACGATCAGCGGAAAAGTGGTGGAACTGGCCGTGCGTAACGTGGTGCATGGCGAGGCGGTGAAGAACACCGATGCGCTGGCCAATCCCGAGGCGCTGGAGCAGTTTCGCGGGCGGCCGGAGCTTTGCGTCTGATTTGACTGTTTTGTTGGCTGTGAGGGCCTCATCGCGAGCAGGTTCGCTCCCACATGGATCTGCTGATCAGCGGAGATAAATTGTGGGAGCGAGCCTGCTCGCGAAGAACGATAACGCGGTTCCCTGAAACCGGACTCAATCCATCAGTCCCCACTCCCCCGCCGGCGGATCGGCCGGCGGCGCGGCGCCGGACTCCGCATGCAGCTTCAAGCGCAACCGCAGGTTGTTCGCCGAATCGGCGTTCTTCAGCGCTTCTTCCTCATCGATGGCCCCTTCGACCACCAGGTTGAACAATGCCTGGTCGAACGTCTGCATGCCCAGTTCCTCGGACTTTTCCATGATGCCCTTGAGCTCGCCCAGCTCGTTGCGCCGGATCAGGTCGGCCACCGTCGGCGAGCCCAGCATCACCTCCACCGCCGCCCGCCGCTGACCACCGCGGGTGCGCACCAGACGCTGGGAAACGAACGCCTTGAGGTTGTTGCCCAGGTCGTTCAATAACTGCGGCCGGCGTTCTTCCGGGAAAAAATTGATCACCCGATCCAAGGCCTGGTTGGCGTTATGGGCATGCAAGGTGGAAATCACCAGGTGCCCGGTGTCGGCGAAAGCCAGGGCATGCTCCATGGTTTCCCGGTCGCGGATCTCGCCGATCAGCACCACATCCGGTGCCTGGCGCAACGTGTTCTTCAGGGCAGCATGAAAACTGCGGGTGTCGACACCGACTTCCCGCTGGTTGACGATCGATTTCTTATGCCGATGGATATACTCCACCGGGTCCTCGATGGTGATGATGTGGCCGCTGCTGTTGCGGTTGCGGTAATCGATCAGCGCCGCCAGGGAGGTCGACTTGCCCGAGCCCGTCGCACCGACGAACAACATCAGCCCTTGCTTCTGCATGATGGCCTCCAGCAGCACCTTGGGCAGCTTCAGGTCTTCGAAGCGCGGGATGTCCAGCTTGACGTTGCGTATCACCATGGACACGTCGTTGCGCTGTTTGAAGATGTTGACCCGGAACCGCCCCACACCGGCCAGGGAAATCGCCAGGTTCATTTCCAGTTCCCGATCGAACTCAAGGCGCTGTTCGGCGTCCATCAATGACTCGGCGAGCCCGGCGATGTCGCCGACCTTGAACGCCTGGTTGCTCAGCGGCTTGAGCACACCTTCAAAACGCGCGCAGGGCGGTGCACCGGTGGACATGTAGAGGTCGGAACCGTCCTGGCTTGCCAGGATGCGTAACAAGGGATCAATTTCCATGGCCTGAAAAACTTCCGCAAACTTCAATGGACACGTTGACCCGAGCCAGAAAAACTTCAGATCAACCCGCGCTTACCTTCTCCAGAGGATAGTAGAAGCCGCAGCATCGATATGAACATCCAGGGACTCCCGTGATGAACGCAATACCCGCCGGCAGCGACACACAGCAATTGATCGCCCGTCAGGACTGGACCACCAGCCCGCTGGGCGCCATCGATACCTGGCCACAGAGCCTGCGCACGGCTGTGGACATCATGCTCCACTCGCCCATGCCGATGGCCGTGCTGTGGGGGCCGCAGCTGACCCATCTGTACAACGACGCCTATGCCCGGCTGGTCGGCGACAAGCACCCCAGGGCCTTCGGCCAGCCGACCCACACCGCCTGGCCTGAACTTCGGGGCGAGACCGAGGGGATCTATCACAGCGTGTTGCAAGGGCGCATGTACGCCTGCCGCGACCAACGCTGGCGCATGCCCTTCAGCGGCCGCCTCTGTGACGTGTGGCTCGACCTGACCTACAGCCCGGTGCACAACGAAAGCGGCGATATCGCCGGTATCCTGGTCACCGCCATCGAGACCAGCGAGCGACGCCGGCTGGCCCAGGAATTCGAGCGGCGTTCCGAGGCCAGCCTCAAGGCCCAGCAGGAAAGCGAGGAGCGCCTGCAACTGGCCTTGGCGGCCACCGATGCGCTGGGGACCTGGGACTGGGACATCAGCGAAGACCGCTTCATCGCCGATGCGCATTTCGCCCTGCTGCATGGCGTCGATCCGAGCCTGTCGCGGCAATTGCCGATCAGCGCGTACCTGGAAGGCGTGCACCCCGAAGACCGGGCGATGGTCGCGCGCAGCATCAAGCATTGCATCACCCATGGCACCGAATATGCCGAGGAGTACCGGCTACTGCGGCCCGACGGTGAACTGCGCTGGGTGTTCGTGCGCGGGCGTTGCTACAAGGATCGCCACGGCCGGCCCAAGCGCTTCCTTGGCGCGGCGCTGGACCTGACCGAGCGCAAACGCACCGAGCATGCCCTGCGCCAGAGCCAGACCGAGCTGCAACTGATCATCAACGCCATGCCGGTGCTGATCAGCTATGTCGACCGCGAGGAGCGTTTCCGCCTGAACAACAGCGCCTACCTGAACTGGTACGGGCTGACTCCGCAGGAGCTGTACGGCAAGACCATTCGCGAAGTCATCGGCGACGAAGCCTACGCGGCGCGCGCTGAACAGATCGCCGGCGCCCTGGCGGGCAAGCCGTGCAGTTTCACCGTGCAGTCGGCCCATCGCGATGGCCGGCCACGGCACGCACTGATCAACTACCTGCCGCGCCATGGCAGTGACGGCGCGGTGAACGGCTTCTACATCTTCGTGATCGACGAGACCGAGCGCAAGAAAACCGAGGAAGCGCTGCGCAATCTCAACGAAACGCTGGAGGAACGGGTGATCGCCCGCACCCAGCAACTGGCCGAAGCCAACCATCGCCTGCAAAACGAGATGTTCGAGCGCGAACGCGCCGAAGAAGCGCTGCGCCATGCGCAGAAAATGGAAGCGGTGGGCCAACTCACCGGCGGCATTGCCCACGACTTCAACAACATGCTCACCGGTATTCTCGGCAGCCTGGACCTGATGCAGCGCTACATCGCCTCGGGCCGCGCCGCGGAGATAGGCCGGTTTACCGAGGCGGCCATCTCTTCGGCCAACCGCGCGGCTGCCCTGACCCATCGCCTGCTGGCCTTTTCCCGGCGCCAGTCGTTGGACCGCAAACCCTTGGACGCCAATGGCCTGGTGCGCTCACTCGAAGACCTGTTGAGCCGCACCACTGGCGATCACATCGTGCTGCGGCTTGAATTGGTCGACGAACTGTGGCCGGTCAGTACCGATGCCAGCCAACTGGAAAACGCCCTGCTCAACCTGGTGATCAACGCCAGGGACGCGATGCCCGACGGCGGCGAGTTGACCATCGAAACCGCCAACGTCTACCTCGACGGCAGTGACATCAGCACATTGGAACCGGTCAAGGCCGGGGATTACGTGATGATCGCCGTGCGCGACAACGGCAGCGGGATGACCCCCGCCGTACTGGCCAAGGCGTTCGATCCGTTCTTCACCACCAAGCCCATCGGCCAGGGCACCGGTCTGGGCCTGTCGATGATCTATGGCTTTGCCCAGCAATCCGGCGGGCACCTGAGCCTGGACAGCGTGCCGGGCCAGGGCACGCGGGTGCAGCTGTACTTGCCACGGCTGCGCGTTGCCCCGACCGAACAACCCGCAGCGCCGGCGGCCACCGACACGCCGCCGGCCATTGCCGGAGAAACCGTATTGCTGGTCGAAGACGAACCGGCGGTGCGCATGCTGGTGCTCGACCTGCTGGCCACCCTGGGCTACACCGCCCTCGAAGCCGAGGACGGTCGGCAGGCTCTGCTGTTGCTGGAGTCCGGGCGGCGTATCGACCTGTTGGTGACCGATGTCGGCCTGCCGGGCATGAACGGCCGGCAACTGGCGGAAATCGCCCGTCAGCACAGGCCCGACCTGAAAGTGCTGTTCATGACCGGTTATGCGCAGAAAGCCACCGAGCGCCAAGGGTTCCTCGAGCAAGGCATGGACATGGTTGCAAAGCCGTTCACCCTCGATCTGCTGGCCAACAAGATTCGGACGATGATCAACCATGGCAGCTGACTTGAGGCATAATCGCCGCCCTTTCGCACCGCTCAGGTCACCGCTGCAATGAAAGCCCAAGCCCGCCATATCCTGGTGAAAACCGCCGATGAAGCCGAACAGCTCAAGCAACGCATCGCCAAGGGCGAAGCGTTTGACGTATTGGCGAAGAAGTACTCCGCCTGCCCCTCTGGCAAGCGCGGCGGGGACTTGGGTGAAGTACGCCCTGGGCAGATGGTCGGCGCGATCGATGCGGTGATCTTCAAGAAACCATTGCGGGTGGTGCACGGACCGATCAAGAGCAAGTTCGGCTATCACCTGGTGCAGGTGTTTTACCGCGACTGAAGCGATGCGGGCACGAACCGGCCTCTGTGG
>NZ_JBHFJB010000028.1:0-3217 GCF_057334555.1 Pseudomonas sp. AGC41 | reverse complement strand
GGCCTGCGCAGCAGGCCCATATTTTGCGACTGCTGCGCAGCCGAGCGGGAGCAAGCTCCCTCGCCACAGGGACGTGATGTCACTGCCGGGGAATCAACGCCCCCGGCACCTGAATCACCCGGCTTGCGAGCAAATGCCCGGCTTCGGCGGCTTCCGCCGGGCTGCCGCCGAGCAAGCGACTCGCCAGATAGGCGGCACTGAACGAGTCCCCCGCCGCCGTCGTGTCCACTACCCGCTCGACCCGCAGGGCAGGCACTTCATAAGACCGGCCGTCGCAACGAATCAGGCAAGCCTCGGCGCCGCGCTTGAGCACCACTTCAGGCGTTCCCAACTGTGCATAGGCAGCGAACACCGCCTCGCTGTCGGCATGGCCGAACAGCGCCTGTTCGTCGTCCACGGTCAACAACGCCAGCTCGACGTAGGGCAGCACGCTGCGATAAGCCGCACGGGCCGCCTCGACCGAGGCCCAGAGCCTCGGTCGGTAGTTGTTGTCGAACACCACCTGAGCCCCGCGCCGGCGCGCCTCGACCAAGGTGTCGATGAGTTTGCGCCGGCCCTGCTCGCCAATCACCGCCAGGGTCACGCCGCTGAAATACAGCACATCGTAGTCGGCCAACGCTGCGAGGATCGGCGCGGCGGCTGGCGAGGTGAAGCAATCACGCACCGCCGCCTCGTTGCGCCAGTACAGGAAGCGGCGCTCGCCCGTCGCGTCGGTCTGGATGCAATACAGGCCCGGCAGGCGCCCGGGCAAGCGCTGGACCATGCCCAAACCAATGTTTTCGGCGGCCCAGCCCTGGCACATGGCATCGCTGAAACTGTCGTCGCCCAGCGCGGTGACGTAATCCACAGCGCCGTTGTCGCCCAAGGCCCGGGCCAGGTAGACCGCGGCGTTCAGCGTATCGCCACCGAAGCTTTGCTGCAGACTGCCGTCGGCGCGGTGTTGCAGTTCGATCATGCATTCGCCGATGAGGGCGATGCGGGGTCTGGTGTTGCTCATGAGTTATCCTGATATTTAAGCGGTGTGTTGCGGGCCGCTTTCGCGAGCAGGCTCGCTCCCACAAGTGATCGCTTGGTCACCCGAGACCCAATTGTGGGAGCGAGCCTGCTCGCGAAGGCCGCGACTCGGTCTCACTCTTAGAAACAAGTCTCCATGCTCTCGACCACCCGCAACCCCTCATCCACCAGGCACCCCACCCGCCACTTATCGAACGTCAGGCACGGATGGGACGTGCCGAACGCAATGATGTCGCCGACCCGCAGCTCAACGCCCGGCGCCACGCTCATGAACGCATGCTGGTCCATCACCGCGGTCACCTTGCAGCCGCTGACGTCGTCCCCCGTCGCCGAGTCCGAACCCGGCGTGTAGCGCTTGAGCGGCACCGGCAACCCGGCGTCGTAGGCCACGTCGCGCTTGCCCAGGGCAATCACCGCAAAGCCCGGCTCCGGCAGCGATTGCACGTGGGCCCAGACTTCCAGCGCTGGACGCAAGCCTTCGTGCAGGTCATTGCGGCGCTCCAGCACACAGCATTGCGCCTCCTTGTAGATGCCATGGTCGTGGGCCACATAACTGCCAGGTCGCAACACGCTGAGGAAGCGCCCGTGGGCATTGCGCGCCTCGAAGGATTCGGCGATCAGGTCGTACCAGGCCGAGCCCGACGCGGTGATGATGGGTTTGTCGTTGGCAAACGCGCCGCTGTCCTGCAACTGCATCGCCAGCCCAACGAGGGATGCGGCGAACGCCCGGATGCCGCTGATGGCGTGGTCGCCGTGGATCACCCCTTCGTAACCTTCGATACCGGTCAAGGCCAACGCCGGTTGCGCAGCGATGGCCTCGGCCAGGGCAAGTACCTCGGCTTCGGTCCGGCAACCACAACGACCGCCGACCACGCCGTACTCGATCATCACGTTCAACCGTGCGCCGCGCGACGCGAAATAAGCCCCCAGCTCGGCGACGTTGTCCGGATGATCCACCAGGCAATGGAATTCGAATGCCGGGTCGGCCAGCAGATCGGCGATCAGCACCATGTTCGGCCGGCCCACCAATTGATTGGCCATCAGCACCCGGCGCACGCCGTGGGCGTAGGCGGCGCGGGTCTGCACCGCGGTGGCCAGGGTCAGGCCCCAGGCACCGGCCTCGAGCTGGCGACGAAACAGCGCCGGGGTCATGCTGGTCTTGCCGTGGGGCGCCAGCTCGGCGCCGCTGTCGCTGACGAACTTTTGCATCCAGCGAATGTTGTGCTCCAGCGCCTCGCGATGCAGTACCAGGGCCGGCAGGCTGACATCGCGCAGCAGGTGGGCGCCCAGGGAAGCGGCGCCCTTTTCGACACCGGCGTTATCAATGGCAGAAGACATGTTCGAACTCCTCATACAGCCGCGGCTGTCTATTCGTTGATGCGACGGGCCAGGTTGTTGGCGCTCTCGATCAGCACCCGGCGGTAGTCGGCATAATTGTTCTTGGCATCGGCCCTCGGGGCGACGATGCACAGGGTCGCGATGGCCACGCCGCTGGGGTCTTTGACCGGCGCGGCGAAGCAATGAGTGAAGGTGTCGGCGACGCTGTCGAAGGAGAAAAACCCATCGACACCGGCCTGGCGGATTTCCTTGAGAAACTGCTCCAGGGGCAAACGCTCGCCGCCCGGCAGGATGAAGTCGTCGGGGTCGATCAGGTCGACGATCTGCTGGTCGCTCAGATGCGCCAGCAGCAGGCGCCCGGACGCGGTCCAGGGGATCGGCGCGTTCTCACCGATGTCCGAGGAAATGCGAAAGTGCCGTTCGCCTTCCTTCATCAGCGCGACGGTGTATTTGCGCCCGTTGAGCAGGCACATCTGCGCGGTTTCGCGGGTTTGGCGGACGATCTCTTGCAAGGCCTGGTCGGCCTCGCGGCTGAGGTCGAAATGCCGCAGGTGCGCCTGCCCGAGAAAATACAACTGGCGCCCCAGGTAGACGTGACCATCCTTGCCGACCGGCTCAAGGATGCGCCGCTCGAGCAGCGACGCCACCAGTTCGTAGACCGTGGACTTGGGGCTGCCGATGCCGCTGGCAATATCGTTCGGGCGCAGCGGCTGGCCGATTTCCTTGAGGAAGTCGAGGATATCGAACGCCCGATCCAATCCCCGGGCCCGGCGTTTGATGGTGTCTTCGGTCATGTCTGCGGTTCCTGAAATCTCAATTTTCATCGGGCAAGAACGCCCTTGTGGGGGGGGGGGGGGGGGGGGGG
>NZ_JBHFJB010000027.1:10578-17566 GCF_057334555.1 Pseudomonas sp. AGC41 | reverse complement strand
CTCGCCTGTCACCATCACCCTGAGCAACGGCGCGGTGATCAACATCGCGGCCGGCGCCACCACCGGCACCGTGACTGTCGACGCGCCGAAAGACGACGTCTACAAAGACGCTGGCAAGGTTGAAGTCAGCATCGACACGGCAGTTGGCGGTAACTTTGAGAACCTGGTGCCTAACACTGCACCAGTCGTCACCGACGTCACCGATACCCTCGACACCAGCACCGTTTCGCTTACCGCAACTTCGACGGTTGGCGAAGGCGGCACTGTGGTTTACACCGCTTCGGTGAACGGTCCAGTCACCGGCGCTCCGCTGGTCGTCACCCTGTCGAATGGTCAAAGCATCACCATCCCTGTTGGTTCGAGCTCTGGCTCAGTGAATTTCACTGCACCTAACGATGCATTGGCGGGCGGCAGCAACCTGAGCGTCAAGATCGACGACGCCAAGGGCGGCAATTACGAAAACCTGGAAATTGATGGTAAGCCTGCGGACACCGCAGTGACCGATACCCAGGAAACCACCGGTCTGACACTGTCCGCAACCGACACCGTTGCCGAAGGCGGCTCGATTGTTTACACCGCGACCCTGACCAACGCCGCCGGTTCGCCGGTGACCATCACCCTGAGCAACGGCGCGGTGATCAACATCGCTGCCGGCGCTACCACTGGGACCGTAACCGTCGATGCACCGAAAGACGACGTCTACAAAGACGCCGGCAAGGTTGAAGTCAGCATCGATAAAGCCACCGGTGGCAACTTCGAAAATCTGGTGCCTAACACTGCACCTGCCGTGACCGACGTGACCGATACGCTCGACACTTCGACTGTCAGCTTGACCGCTTCCCCTTCCGTGGGCGAAGGCGGCACTGTGGTTTACACAGCATCCGTAAACGCCCCGGTCACTGGCGCCCCGCTCGTAGTGAGCTTGAGCAACGGCCAGTCCATCACCATTCCGGTGGGTTCGAGCTCCGGCTCGGTGAACTTCACCGCGCCTAACGATGCATTGGCGGGCGGCAGCAACCTCAGCGTTAAGATCGACGACGCCAAGGGCGGCAATTACGAAAACTTGGAAATTGATGGTAAGCCTGCAGACACCGCAGTCACCGATTCGACTGATGCCACGGGCCTGAGCCTTTCCGCGACCGACACCGTTGCCGAAGGCGGGTCCATCGTTTACACCGCGACCCTGACCAACGCCGCCGGTTCGCCGGTGACCATCACCTTGAGCAACGGCGCGGTCATCAACATCGCCGCTGGCGCCACCACTGGCACCGTGACTGTTGATGCACCGAAAGATGACGTCTACAAAGACGCCGGTAAGGTTGAAGTCAGCATCGACACGGCAGTTGGCGGTAACTTTGAGAACCTGGTGCCTAATACTGCACCCGTCGTCACCGACGTGACCGATACCCTCGACACCAGCACCGTTTCGCTCACCGCAACTTCGACGGTTGGCGAAGGCGGCACTGTGGTTTACACCGCTTCGGTGAACGCTCCAGTCATTGGCGCCCCGTTGGTCGTCACGCTGTCGAATGGCCAAAGCATCACCATCCCGGTTGGCTCCAGCTCTGGCTCAGTGAACTTCACCGCACCAAACGATGCGTTGGCGGGCGGCAGTAACCTCAGCGTCAAGATCGACGACGCCAAAGGCGGCAATTACGAGAATCTGGAAATCGACGGCAAACCTGCCGATACGACGGTTACAGACGTTCAAGACACTACCGGTCTGACCCTGTCCGCGACTGATACTGTCGCTGAAGGCGGGTCCATCGTTTACACCGCCACTTTGACCAACGCTGCCGGCTCGCCTGTCACCATCACCCTGAGCAACGGCGCGGTGATCAATATCGCCGCTGGTGCCACCACCGGCACCGTAACCGTCGATGCACCGAAAGACGACGTCTACAAGGACGCCGGCAAGGTTGAAGTCAGCATCGACAAGGCCGTTGGTGGCAACTTCGAAAATCTGGTGCCTAACACTGCACCTGCCGTGACCGACGTCACCGACACGCTCGACGCTTCAACTGTCAGCCTGACGGCTTCCCCTTCCGTGGGCGAAGGCGGCACCGTGGTTTACACAGCATCCGTAAACGCCCCGGTCACTGGCGCCCCGCTCGTAGTGACCTTGAGCAACGGCCAGTCCATCACCATTCCGGTTGGTTCGAGCTCCGGCTCGGTGAACTTCACTGCACCTAACGATGCATTGGCGGGCGGCAGCAACCTCAGCGTCAAGATTGACGACGCGAAAGGTGGCAATTACGAAAACCTGGAAATTGATGGTAAGCCTGCGGACACCGCAGTAACTGATACCCAAGACACTACCGGTCTGACGCTGTCTGCAACCGACACCGTCGCCGAAGGCGGCTCCATCGTTTACACCGCCACTTTGACAAACGCTGCCGGCTCGCCTGTCACCATCACCCTGAGCAACGGCGCGGTGATCAACATCGCCGCTGGCGCCAAGACCGGCACCGTAACCGTCGATGCGCCAAAGGATGACGTCTACAAGGATGCCGGCAAGGTTGAAGTCAGCATCGATAAAGCTGTCGGTGGCAATTTCGAGAACTTGGTGCCTAACACTGCACCAGCCGTCACCGATGTGACCGACACCCTCGACACCAGCACTGTTTCGCTCACCGCGACTTCGACGGTTGGCGAAGGCGGCACCGTGGTTTACACCGCTTCGGTGAATGCTCCGGTCACCGGCGCTCCGCTCGTAGTGAACTTGAGCAACGGCCAGTCCATCACCATCCCGGTTGGTTCCAGCTCCGGCTCGGTGAACTTCACCGCGCCTAACGATGCATTGGCGGGCGGCAGCAACCTGAGCGTTAAGATCGACGACGCGAAAGGCGGCAACTACGAAAACCTGGAAATCGACGGTAAGCCTGCGGACACTTCCGTCACCGATGTCCAGGACACCACCGGCCTGAGCCTGAGCGCCACCAACTCGGTTGCCGAGGGCGGCCAGATCACCTATACCGCGACCCTCACCAACGCCGCTGGTTCGCCAGTGACCGTGACCCTGAGCAACGGCGCAGTGATCAACATCGCCGCAGGCGCCAAGACTGGTACCGTAGCCGTCGATGCGCCAAAGGACGACGTCTACAAGGATGCTGGCAACGTCGAAGCAACGATCAAGACGGCCACCGGGGGTAATTTCGAGCACCTGGTGCCGAGCACCACGCCAGCCGTGACCGCCGTTACCGACACGCCTGACAACACCACCGTCAGCATCACCGGCAGCACTTCGGTCACCGAAGGCCAGGCCGCCACGTATTCGGTCAACCTGACGAACCCGGCGCAAACCGAGGTAACGGTCAAGATCGTCTACAGCGGTACCGCCGCCGATGGCTCGGATTTCACCGGTGTCTACACCGTGAAGATCCCGGCCAACGCCACCAGCGCCAGTTTCAACGTGGCGACCCTGGACGACAAGATCACCGAAGGCACTGAGAACTTCGTGGTCAAGATCGACTCGGCCACCGGTGGCAACTTCGAGAACCTGGCGGTCAGCGGCACCAACGGCAGCGTCAGCACTTCGATCATCGACAACGATGCCGCGCCGGTGCTCGACCTGGATGCCAACAATTCCAGCGGCAAGACCGGCGCCGATTACCAGGTGACCTTCACCGAAGGCACCGCGGGCCCAGGCGTATCGATCGGCGACACCGACCTGAAAATCACTGACCCGGACAGCACGATGCTGACCGGCGCCACCATCGTGCTGACCAACCGTCAGCCCGGCGATGCGCTGAACCTGGGCAATAGCGTCAACGGCATCAGCATCAACGCCAACAGCACCAACGGCACCGTAACGCTGACCTTGACCGGCAATGCGACGCTGGCCGAGTACATGGAGCAGATCAAAAACATCAGTTTCATCAACACCAGTGACGACCCGAGCACCGTGCCGCGCATCATCACCCTGAAAGTGACCGATGGCGTCAGCTACTCCAACACCGCCACCACCACGGTCAACGTGGTCGGCGTCAACGATGCTCCAGTTGCCACTGGCGGCTCCGTGACCGGCACCGAAGACACCTCGTTGATCCTCGGCTGGTCGAGCTTCGGCGTCAGCGATGTGGACAGTGCCGCCGCCAGCCAGGGCGTGAAAATCACCGGGCTGCCAGGCGATGGCAAGTTGCAGTACCTGGACGGAGCGACGTGGAAAGACGTGGCCAACAACCAGACCTTCACCAAGGCCGACATCGACGCCGGCAAGCTGCGCTTCACACCCGATGCCAACGAATCCGGGGCCGATGGCTACGGCGGCAGCGGCGTGGGCAACAAGCAGGCTGACTACGCGCAGATCAAGTTCCAGCCAACCGACGGCCAGGCTTTGGGCAACACCGGTACCGTAAAGATCGACATCACGCCAACCGCCGACGCGCCGACCCTCAGCGTCGCCGGCAACAACGTGACCTCCACCGGCCTGATCAAGGAAGTCTGGACCGGCCTGTCGGGCCTGGGCACCGATGGCAACGGCGCGCCGGCCGGCACGCTCAAGTCAGTGGTCGACGCCGCCGGCACGCCGAACAGCAGCACCAATGTGAGCAACGTGCAGAACGACGGCAACGTAAATCCGGGCACCGCGTCGAAGACCTCGGGCCTGATTTTCCTGGAAGCTGGCAAGACCTACACCTTCAGCGGCATCGGCGATGACAGCCTGCTGGTGACCATCGGTGGCAAGACCGCCGCGGCAACCACTTGGGGTGCGGGCGGCCAGTTGAACGGTTCATTCACACCGACCACCAGCGGCTACTACACCCTGGACATCTACCACCACAACCAGACCGGCCCAGGCAGTTATGACGTGAACCTGTCGGTCAACGGCAGCACGCCGGTGGACCTGAGCAGCGCAGGCGTACCGCTGTATACCGGCGTGGCTGACCTGGTGAATGCCGGCGTGTCCGTTTCCGACCTGCACGGCACCAATGGCGAAGGCTACTACGACGGCTACAAGCTCAACGAAGGCGCCGAAGGCGGCAGCGTGAAGCTTTCGAAGATCACCACCGCCCTGACCGATACCGACGGCTCCGAAAGCCTGAGCGTGAAAATCGGCGGCATGCCGGAAGGCAGCGTGCTGAGCGACGGCGCGGGACACACCGCAACCGTGGGCGCCAACGGTGAAGCTTCGCTCACCGGCTGGAACCTGGGCAGCCTCAACCTGACGCCACCGACCTACTTCAGCGGTCAGATCAACCTGACCGTGACTTCGACTTCCACCGAAGCCCTAGGCGGATCGGCAACCACCACTGCGCAAATCCCGGTGACCGTGCACCCGGCGGTCTACACCGCCAGCACCGCCACTTCCGGCAGTGACAACGTCACCGGCACCGACGGCAACGACATCATGGTCGCCGACATCGGCGGGCTGACGGTCGTGCCGGGCGTCAACTACAACATCGCCTTCATGGTCGACAGCTCCGGCAGCATGAGTTCTTCGTCCGTTACCGCCGCGAAGAACTCGCTGACCCAGGTGTTCAACACACTCAAGCAGAGCCTGGGCAGCAACTCCGGGACGGTGAACATCTTCCTGGCGGACTTCGACAACCAGGTAAACAAGAACGTTGCGGTCAACCTCAACGACCCGAACGCGCTGACACTGCTCAAGAGCGTGCTCGACTCGATGGTGTCCGGCGGCAATACCAACTATGAAGACGTGTTCAAGACCACCGCAAACTTCTTCAACAGCACTCAGGCCCTGAGCAATACCGGCGCGAAGAACCTGACGTACTTCATCACCGACGGTGAGCCAACGCGCTACCAGTCCGGTGAACAGACGAACCCGACGCTGTACGGTACCGTCAAGCTCGACGACGTGTTGAGTGCGGCCAACTACACCGTTGGCAAGTACTACACCCAGACGATCGACAGCACGCATAAATTCACCATTTACGAAGACGGTGAAATGTACCTGTCGACCAAGAACGGCAAGAACTGGACTGAAAACTACGTCGGCACGGTGCATGCCGAGGGCAACGGCACGTTCGAGTTCTCCAACCTGGACGGCGGCGGGTGGGGCGACTCCTCGGCAGCAGCCGGCTCAACGGCCAGCTTTACCCTGCTCAAAGGCTTGAGCAACGTTGAAGCCATCGGCCTGAACAACGGCGTGACCCTGGACGACCTCAAGCCATACGACTCGGACGGCAAACCGCAGACCAACATCGATCCCAAGGACCTGGCCAACTCGATCATCGGCCACACCGAAGCGACGTTGCCGGGTGCCGACACGGTCAACGGTGCCGACGGCAACGACATCCTGTTCGGTGACCTGGTGAGCTTCAACGGCATCGCCGGCGAGGGTTACCAGGCAATTCAGTCGTTCGTGGCCCAGCAAAGCGGCGTTGACGCCAGCAAGGTCACCACTGCGAACGTGCACCAGTACATCACCGAGCACTACACCGCGTTCGATGTGTCCGGTGCCCACGATGGCAACGACACCCTGTTGGGCGGCGCTGGCAACGACATCCTCTTCGGCCAGGGCGGCAACGATTTGCTCGACGGCGGCAAGGGCAATGACATCCTCCTCGGTGGCAGCGGCAACGACATCCTGATCGGCGGCAAGGGCAACGACACCCTCATCGGTGGCCTGGGCGGCGATACCTTCGTCTGGAAATCCGGTGACACCGGTACCGACGTGATCAAGGACTTCAAGGCCGGCGACGGTGACCGGATCGACCTGCGGGACCTGTTGCAGGGCGAAACCGGCAGCACCATCGACCACTTCCTGAAGATCAGCACGGTCGATGACGTGTCTTCCCTGCAAGTCAGCACTACCGGTCAATTCAACGCGGCCAACGGTGCGGCGGCGCCGGACGTGACGATCAAGCTGGAAGGCAACAACTGGTCGAACATCAACTTGAACTCGCTCATCGCCGGCAGTGACCCGACCATCAAGATCGATCACAACAACAGCTGACGCTGACACAGACTCCGTGGCGAGGGAGCTTGCTCCCGCTCGGTTGCGCAGCAACCGCAGGATTTGGGG
>NZ_JBHFJB010000027.1:9962-10558 GCF_057334555.1 Pseudomonas sp. AGC41 | reverse complement strand
CCCCCCCCCCCCCGCCACAGGATAAGTGTTCATATTCCCCACAGTTGGCCTATGCTGCCCAGCATGACGCCGCTTCATACATGAGGGATGCCCGATGTTTTATGTGCAACGCGATGCGCAAGGCCTGCTGGTGCGCGTCGAAGCCGCCGCTTATGCCGAGGCCACCGAGACCTTGCCGGCCGACAACCATGAGATCCAGGACTGGTTCGCCAACCAGGCGGTAGAGAACAGCCTCAAGCAACTCAAGCAGAGCGACCTGGAGATGATCCGGGTACTCGACGACCTGATTCAGGTACTTACCAGCAAAGGCGTCATCCGCGTCACCGACCTGCCGCCAGCGGCCCAGGCCAAGCTGATGGACCGCAACCAGGCCCGGGAAGCGCTGGGCGGGTTGAGTCGGTTGATCGATGACGATGAGAAGGGGTTGATCTAATTCACCGCTGACCGTGGCGAGGGAGCTTGCTCAGTCGCCACAGGTTGTACGGTGTATGAGCTGACGCCATCGCGAGCAGGCTCGCTCCCACAGTGGATGGGGGTAGATTTCAAACTTCAGCCCAACAAAAAACCATGTGGGAGCGAGCCTGCTCGCGAAGGCT
>NZ_JBHFJB010000027.1:0-9942 GCF_057334555.1 Pseudomonas sp. AGC41 | reverse complement strand
CCAAGGCTCACTGACAGACAACGCAGCACTCACCCCCAACGCTTAGGCTCGCCCACCAACTGCCCTTGCACCCCGAACAACCCCATCTCACGAATCACCGCCAACTCCCCTTCCGTCTCCACCCGCTCGGCAATCAGCGGCAGGTCGATGCTATGGGCAGCACGCTGAATGGCTTCGATGAACAGACGCTTGTCACTTTCCTGATCAATGGCTCGAATATAACTGCCATCGATCTTCAGGTAAGCCAGGCCCAACCGCGACAGATTGCCGATCATGCTGAACCGCCCACCAAAACGCTGCAGGCTCAGGGAGAAACCAAGCTCGCGCAACTGGCGGGTCAACTGCTCCAGCACCGCTTGCTCCGGTAATTGCTCCTCACCAATCTCCAGGGTCAGGCGCGCCCCGAGATTGCCGTGAGCCCGCAGGACTTCAAAGACCTTGTTCAACGCCTGGGGATCGGCCAGCGTGGCAGAGGACAGGTTGAGCGCCAGGGATTGCTCGTGCCCGGCCATATGCATGAGCACCTGTTCGAGCATCAGGCGGTCCAGGCGCGCAGTCCAGCCGAAGCGCTCCAGCCATGGCAGGAAACGCCCGGCGGGAATGCTCTGGCCCTGATCGTCGAGCAGCCGCGAGAGCACTTTGTAATGCAGCACCACCTGGGTGTCCTGGGCGGCCACCACCGGCTGGAAATACAGCTCGAAGCGCTGGTTGCTCAGCGCCTGGTCAAGCAGGTTGTGCCAGGCATGGTGATCATCGCCAACGCTGGCCGACGCACTGTGATCCAGGCAGGCCCAGCCCGGATCACCCTGGGTTTCGGCCTGGGCCAGCGCCTGGTCGCCGAGCTGGAGCACCGCTTGCGGCGAGTCGCCGTGGACGAAAGGCGCCAGCCCGATGGCGGCCACCGATGCGACGTCCGTCGCGCCGGTGGCGTGCAGGCTCGCCAACGCGCCTTCGAGATTCTGTGCCAGTTGCAAGGCTTCCTCGCGCACCAGCCCGGGCGCCAACACGGCGAACTCTCCGCCGCGGATGCGCGTCACCAGGTTATGGGTTTCCGGATAACGTGCGCATTCACGCAGCAACTGCTCGCCCACCGCCTTGAGCAACTGGTCGGTGCGCTGCCCGCCCAGCCGCTGGTTCAACCCGGCCAGGTCCCTGACTCGCAACAACAGCAGATAACCGGAACTGGCCTGCTCGGGATTGCTCACCCGGGCATGCAGCTGCATTTCGAAGTAACGTCGATTGGCCAGCCCCGTGAGATTGTCCTGATAGGACTCGACCCGCAGCTTTTCGCTGCGCTCGGCCTGCTCCTGGAACAGCGCCTTGAGCTTTTCGACCATCTGGTTCATTGCCTGCACCACCCGGCGCAGCTCAGGGGTACGCGGCAGCTCCGGCAGACTGAGGAATTCCCGACGGGCGATGGCATGGGACTGATGCACCATGTAATCCAGCGGCTTGAGCTGACGACGCAGCAGCAAGGCCCCCAGCACCGCGCTCACGGCGCCGCACAGCAACAGCCAGCCCAGGCTGCCCAGCGCGCTCTGCCACAGCTTGGCGAGGGCGAACATAGGGTGGCTGACCACTTCGACCCGTGCCGCCTGCTCCCAGCCCCGACTGACGAGCGCATCGCCACCGGCCGGTTCCAGGCCAATGAGCTTGATGAACCACTGCGGCACGTTGCCGGCGTCCGGAATGCCGGTGCGTTCGACAATGGTGCTGTCGTTCTTCACGTCGACCACGCGAATGCTCGCGTAGTAGCCGCTGTCGAAGATCGAGCTGACCATCAGCTCGACCATTGCCGGGTCGTCGATATTCGGCGTCAGCGACAAGGCCAGCGCCGTGGCCGCATCCTGCGCATGCGAGCGCAACTGATTGACGTACTGGGTCCGCGAGCTTTCCAGGCTGACCATGAAGCTGCCGCTGAAGGCAACCACCAGGAACAGACAGATAGCGATCAACAGCTGTTTGAACAAGGACATCTGAGCGCGCGCTCCTAGTTAGTCGTCTCGACCGGAAAACCTTCGGCCTGCATTTTTTTCAACACATCCTGCCAGCGGGACAGGCGCTTGGTGTCACCCACTTTTTTGTTGCCCTTGGCGCCCGGCAGCCACAGCCCTTCGGCATTGAAAGAGTAGACCGGCAGCAGGTCGGTTCGCTGGCTGGCCGGCTGGATACCGTCGATCAGGCTGTCGAGTACCAAGGGCATGGCATCGGGGGTGGCATAGTAGGTCAGCACCATGTGCGCCCGGTTCTGCCGCAAGGCCTTGACGTAGGTGATGCGCAGCTTGTCACTGGACACCCCGAGCCGGCGCAGGCTGAAATACTTGGCGATGGCGTAGTCCTCGCAATCACCCGCGCCCTTCCATAAGGCCTGGATCGGGGTTTCCCAGTAATCGACCTCACGCCACAAGTCGATGTCTTCGACGTAGCGCACCTGTTTGTTGAAAAACAGGTTCACTACCTTGAGTTGTTCCAGTTCCGGAATCTGCTTCTGGGTCGCCAATAATTGCTGCCACGCGTCGATCCGTTGCTGCCCTTCACCCAGCGGCCCATATAACGCTTGCGCCCGGCGGCTGATCTGCGCAAAGTCCCAATCGGCCCGCAGGCCGCCCAGCAGCAGGCCGGCCAGCAGCAGGCCGGCCAGCACGAGTGCCGAACACAGCCAACGCATGGAGCTGAGGACAGGAAAAGGTGCAGCCAAGGGGAATACGTCCGAAAAGGGCGGTTGGAAAATTCGTTGGATGGTGAAGCCTGGCTCGGCAAAAGACAATGGCAGGATGCAATCACCGCAAGCAGTCTAAACTTTAGTTCAGGAACCGGCGCCGCGACGCTTTGACGGCTCGGCAATCTGTAACTAATGTTGGCCTGGATCCAATTTTCGCTACTACCAGTCAGGGTGTTGTTGTGACAAAAAAGCCCAACCCTTTAAGTACTATCCAGGTCAAAGGCCCCATTCCTGCGCCTCAGGCCCGCGCCATCATCGAGAGCTCCCTGCGCGAAGCCATTCTCGACGGCCGCCTGCCCAGCGGCACCGCGCTACGCCAGCAGGAACTGGCTGATCTCTTCGGCGTCAGCCGCATGCCGGTACGCGAGGCATTACGTCAGCTCGAGGCGCAGTCATTGCTCAACGTGGTCCAGCACAAGGGCGCCGTGGTGGCTCCGCTGATCACCAGCAATGCGATCGAGACCTATGCCCTGCGTTCGGTCCTGGAAAGCTTCGCCCTGCGCCTGTCCGTTCCGCTGCTCAACGATGACGACCTGACGATGGCCGCCCAATACATCGAGCAACTCGAAGCGCAAACCGACTACGCCGAGATCGCCAGACTCAACCGGCTGTTTCATATGTCGCTTTACCACAGGGCACCCAACGCCAAGCTGCTTGACCTGGTCGAGCACGAGCTCAATGAGGAAGAGCGTTTCCTGCGCTTTCATATGTCATCAATGGGCCTGGGCACGCTGACCCAGGACGACCACCGCGCGATGCTTGCCGCCGCGACGACGAGGGATGTCGATACAGCGGTCACCTTGCTGGAGCAGCACTTGGAAAAAGCCTCTGTCACCATGCGCCGATACCTCAACCAGTAAGCGCAACCCCCGCTCTGCGCCGGCGACTTGCTCGGCGTAGCACTTTCTTACACATCCTTCCTACACACCCCATAGCCCTGTCCGGCGCGCTCTGACTGCGTCGGCGTTCCATCGCGACGTCAGTCCGATGGAACTGCCATGCATTTGGGCTCACTCTTGCGTTTATCGATTCAAAAAAGACCTGAAGAAGTCAGCGCCTGGCTGTGGCCCAGGCGAATCGAAGCCATCACGCAAGGAGCGTCGTCCGAACGGCGAGATGACCCGCCAGTCTGGTCGGTCTCCCGCCCACAAAATATCACTTACTTAATTCCCGTTCCCTGAAGTGCTCCGGGTGAGGCATTCACTCGTACCATTCGATTCTGATACTTATAAATCGGAAGGAGCAACTTCGACCCAATAAAACTTATATGAAAAGTTTTAGCAGCCTTCTTCATACCCAAGAAACACATCAATTCAAATATATAAAAAATAACTTGCGGAGTCTTTGTTACATGCACTAACTTTTTCTACGTCGAGTTGCCGTCGGCCCAGAAACTCAAGACAGGCAGGCCTGCACAGGCTTTTCAGCCCTGAGCAAAGACAAAACATCTGTATCAAGAAAACATGGACTCCGGTTCACGCACTCGCTCGCACCGATTAAAACGGCGAGGCAACTTCCGGACAAAAAACATTGATGAGGACGTTCCAATGCAGCCAACCAAAGAACAACTTTTCCTGAACAAACTCGAACTTGGCGAGCACCCGGTTTTTTCCGAAGTAACATCAATCGAGCTGTTGCGCCGTTTCATGGAAAGTCATGTTTTTGCCGTGTGGGATTTCATGTCCCTGACCAAGCGCCTGCAGCGCGAGCTGACCTGTATTCAGTTGCCGTGGCTACCTCCGGCCGACCCGCACGCAGCACGCCTGATCAATGAAATCGTCTTGGGGGAAGAATCCGATGACCGTCCCGGAGCGGGCTATTGCAGCCATTTCGAGCTGTACCTGGACGCTATGCGCGAAGTCGGCGCGGATACCCGGGCCATTGAGCAATTCATTGCCTTGCAACAGGAAGGCGTCAGCCCCGAGACCGCGCTGGACAGCGTCGAGGTAGACCCGGCCGTGGCGCGCTTCGTGCGCCAGACCCTGCACACGGCCTTGCACGCCCCGGCCCATAGCGTGGCCGCCGCGTTCGTGCATGGTCGCGAAAGCGTCATCCCGCAGATGTTTCAGCGCATGCTGGATGCCTGGGGCCTCGGCCTGGACCAGGCACCGACGTTTCGTTACTACCTGCAACGGCATATCGAGGTGGACTCCGAAGACCACGGCCCGGCGGCGGAACAACTGCTGGCGCGGCTGATCGATGGCGACCCGCAACGCGAACGCGAAGTCCTTACCGCCGCCCTCGCTGCCGTGCAGAGCCGCGCGGCGTTGTGGGATGGCTTGCGTCAGAGCATGGCCCGGCCCGTTGCGCAGGTGACGCCATGAACGCCATTTCATACCAGTCCTTCGCCGATGCCTGGGAAAGCCGCGCCACCATCCGTACCCGACCACGGCGCCGGGTCGAGGATGATGACAAGCTGATCTTTCCCATGAGCCGTCAGCCCCTTGTGCACAGCCAGACCTTCCTCAGCCACTGCCCGCAGCTGCGCGATTTTGTCCTGGTGCAAAGCCTCTACAAATTCATCAACGACGTGGTGATTTTCGAGACCGAGCTGGTGGACCACACCGCGCGGCGCATCGCCAAGAACCGCTTCGGCATCGAGTTTCCGTTCGCCTGTCGCTACGACGCGATGACTGTGGTAGTGGATGAGGACTATCACGCGCTGGTGGCCATGGACTTCATGCAGCAGACCATCGACATGACCGGCATCGAGCCGATCCCGCTGCCCGACCAGATCGAACTCAGCCGTGCGATTCCGGCCACTCTGGCGCGCGCGCCGGAACGTTTGCTCAGTGCCGTGGAGCTGATCTGCATCGCCATTGCCGAGAACACCGTGACCAACGAGGTGGCGGCCTTCGCCCGGGATGATTCGGTCAAGGCCTCGATCAAGGGCTTGATGGCGGACCACTTGCTGGATGAGGGCCGACACTCCGGTTTCTGGACGCGGCTGGTGCAGATTTACTGGCGCACCGCACCGGAAGAAGACCGCCAAGCCATCGCGCAACTGATGCCAGGCTTCATTGCCGAGTACCTGGCGAGCGACCTGCAACAACAGTTCGATTTCGAGCTGATCGCCCATCTGCCCGTTGATGAATCAGTACGTCAGTCGCTGCGTGAAGATGCCAGCGCGCTGGCTTATCCCATCAATTGTTTTCATCCGCTGGTGAGCAATATCACGCGGTTTTTCCGCGCCAGCTCGATGCTCGCGTCACCGTGCGTGCGCGATGCCCTGGCCGACTACTTGAACGCTTGAGGAGCTTTGAATGAAACGCCTCGAAATTGCGCTATCCGGCAACAGCCAGGCCATGGCCGAACTGGCCCGGGAGCTTGAACTGCACGGCCACTCAGTCACGGTTTTACCAACGCCAACCGGCCACGGCGCGGTCGACCTGTCGATCGATGATGGCACGCTACCGTGTGCCACGCAGGCGCGCTTTCGCCTTCATGTGCGCGTGGCACTCCAGGCCTTGCCAGGCCAGGCATTGCCGCAACCGGTGGTGATTTTCCGCGACGCTGCACAGCGCCTGTTATCCCGAGCAGTGGTCGCCCCGCCAAGCCGGGGCAACGGCCAATCCTTGCGCCTCTGCGCGCTGGCGGCGGTGGTCGAGCATGGCGCCCGCCTGGTCAGCCAGCTCTCGCGGGATGAGACCCGCTTCGACACCTGGCCGACGCTGGAAACCGACGTTGCAGACGAGCCCCTGCACGGGCTCGATGCGCTGGAGCCGCTGGCTTTCGAACATCACCTCAACCGCGCCCCGGTGCCCTGGCTCCTGGCCGCCGCCCAAGTGCCAGTGATGCACAGCATCGAACAACGCATGCTCGATCAACCGACGCAACCGGCCCTTTGGGTCGACGGTCAGCTCATCGACTACCGATCCTTGCGCGACCTGACGCTCAGGTTGCAACAATCGATGCTGGAAATCCTGCCGGGCGCGGCTGATCGTCCGAAGGTGATCGGCGTGTGCCTGCCCAAATCCGCGCCACTGTATGCAGCGATCCTGGCGGTCCTGGGATGCGGGGCGGTGTACCTGCCGCTGGACCCGCAGCACCCGGCGCAGCGGCGGCGCTTCATCCTGGAAAATGCCCGGGCCGATCTGCTGCTGCATGAGGCGCAGAGCGATCTGGACGACTGCGCAATACCCAGGCTGAACGTCCATCGACTGCCCTCTTCGAAACCGGCCATCCCGCTCTCGACAATCCGACGCGTGGCGGGCATCGACGAGCCGGCCGTGGCGATCTACACCTCCGGTACCACCGGCCAGCCCAAAGGCGTGTTGCTCAGCCAGCGCAACCTCAGCCATTTCTGCGCGTGGTACAGCGACCATGTCCAGTTGAAGGGCGACAGTCGCACGCTGCAATTTTCCACCATCAACTTCGACGCGTCGCTGCTGGATATCCTGCCGACGCTCATCCAGGGCGCAATGTTGGTCGTGCCCAGCGAAGACCAGCGCCGCGACCCGCAACAACTGGTCGCGTTGATTCACGCACAACGCGTCAGCCACGCCTTCCTGCCACCGGCACTGTTGAGCGTACTGCCGCTGGACGCGCCGCTGGGGGTGGAACACCTGGTAACCGGAGGGGATGTCTGCGAGCCGTATGTGATCGAGCAACTGGCGCCACAGTGCCGCTTCCACAACATCTATGGCCCGACCGAAACCACGGTGCTGGCGACCACGCGGCAGTTCGGCAGCGGCGACAACAATCGCAACCTTGGCAGCCCGATCGCCAATGGCCGAGTGCTGATTCTGGATGAGCAACGGCAACCGGTGCCCGACGGCACGCCCGGTGAGCTTTACATCGCCGGGCCGGGCGTCGGCCTGGGGTACCTGAACGCCCCGGGGCTGACCGCCGAGCGTTACCTCAACCTGACGCTGCCCACCGGGCAGACGCTACGGGCCTATCGCACCGGTGATATCGGCCAGTGGACGGACGCTGGGATCGAGCTGTGTGGACGTCGCGATAACCAGGTGAAGATCCGTGGCTTTCGGGTCGAGCCCGAGGAGATCGAACATTGCCTGCGCGACAGCCAGTTGTTTCGTCAGGTGGCGGTAGGGGTGGATGAACGACGGCGGATCCTGGCGTTCCTGGTGAACCCTGTGCAAGACCGACCCGGCGCGGCCCTCCAGGCATTGCGCGAGCATGTGCAGGACCGGTTGCCCAGCTACATGCACCCGGCAGCCTATATCGAACTGCCCAGCCTGCCCTACACCAGCAATGGCAAGGTCGATCGCCGCGCGTTGCTTGCCTCGGCGGGGCCGGTTCAGGCCGGTGGCCAGGGACGCCAGCCGCAGAACACCTTGGAAATTCAGCTGCGAGCGCTTTGGGCCGAGCTGCTGGAATTGCCGGTCGCGGACATCGCCACCGACGAGAGCTTTTTCAACCTTGGTGGGCATTCGATTCTGTTGTCGCAACTGCTGCTGAATATCCGCCAATCGTTCGGCCGCAGCCTGTCGATCAATCGCTTCATCGAAGCGCCGACGCTGATCACCCTGGCGAAGCTGCTCGACGACTCCGAACAGGGCGGTACGTCAACGCTGAGCCCGCAGGCTTTCATCGACGCCGAGGCGGAACTCAACCTTGATCCGCTGCCCATCAGCCAGAGCGGTGACGTGCACAAAGTGCTGGTGACCGGTGCCAACAGCTTTCTCGGCGTGCACATCGTCGAGGCGTTGCTGGCGTGGGGCGCCACCGAGGTTGCGTGCCTGGTGCGTGAGTCCGGCGGGCAAAGCGCGGCCGAACGGTTCGCCCAGGCCCTGCGGGACAATCGCCTGGAGCACCTGGACCTGAGTCGCGTCAGCGTCTACGCCGCCGACATCACCCAACCGCAACTGGGTTTGCCGGACGACATCTACCAACGCATCGACAGCACCTTCGGCGCGCTGGTGCACAACGCGGCCCACGTCAACCACGTGCTCGACTACGAGTCCCTGGCGCGGGACAACGTCGAGCCGATCTTCGAATGCCTGCGCCTGTGCGAAGGACGGCGCAAGAAGATCTTCAACTTCGTCTCGACGCTTTCGGCTTCCAGCGCCCTCGACGCCGATGGCCAGGTGCTGGAGCAACCAGCGGCGCAGACACCGCCGATCTACATCAAGAACGGCTACAACCTGTCCAAATGGGTCGGCGAGCGGATCCTGCAGCGGGCCCGTGACCTTGGCGTGCGGGTGAATCTGTTCCGTCCCGGCAACATCAGCTTCAACAGCCAGACGGGGGTCTGCCAACCCCACAAGAACCGGTTGATGCTGATGCTCAAGGGCTCGATCCAGCTCGGCCAGGTACCGGCCCTGTCGCTCAACTTCGACCTGATGCCGGTGGACTTCCTGGCCCGCTTCATCGCCTTCCACGCCAGCCGCTACCAACCGAACCAGGCCGTGTTCAACCTGCACAACCCCGAACCGCTGAGCTGGGACGCCTACGTGGCGTCGTTCCGGGACAGCGGCCGGGCGTTTTCTCTGGTGAGCGTCGCCGACTGGCAACGGCAACTGGCGCGGGTCGATGCAGACAATGCGTTGTTCGGCGTGCTGGGTTTCTATCTGAACGGCTTCGAGGAAGACATCGGCGACATCTCGCTGATCCGGCACGACAACGCCCGGTCCGGCGTGCGGCAGATGGGCGCGCGCTACCCGGAAAAATCTCCGGCCCTGCTACGCCGTGGCGCGGACTACCTCAAGGCCATTGATTTCATCTGAACCATCCCACCCCAAAGCAAGGAGCAAGACCATGACGACATTTCAACCCGACACACTGATCAAGAACCCTCAAGCCTGTCACGTTGAAACCTCGGTGCAAGTGTCCGCTGACGCGGCGCGAGTCTGGGAAGTGGTGGGCGACTTTGGCGGGTTCAACCGCTTTATCCCCGCGCTTGAGCGCATCGAGATGACAGGCGAAGGGGTGAGATCCCTGCGCAAGAAATTTTTCGTCGACGGAAAGAACCTGGTGGTGGAACAGCTCAACAGCCGTGACGACCAGGCCATGCACATGACCTGGACGCTGATCTACAACACCCTGGGCATCGACAACCTCTGGGCGGCCATGCGCGTGGAGCCCCTGGCGGACAACCGCTGCCGCGCCACCTGGACCATCATTGCAGACCACACCGACGCCCATACCCCGTCGGGCTTCAGGGATTTCCTGCAAGGGTTCGCCGATGAAGCGATGGAGAATGTGGTGAAGATGTTCACCTGACCACTACTCCCTTGTGGGCAACCCATACCCCGTGG
>NZ_JBHFJB010000026.1:96534-97685 GCF_057334555.1 Pseudomonas sp. AGC41 | reverse complement strand
GCTGGGCTGCGAAGCAGGCCTGAAGGCTGACAACTCGGTGTGTCAGTCAGATCCTGGGGGCCGCTTCGCGACCCAGCGGGAGCAAGCTCCCTCGCCACAAAAGCAACCACCTATATCCGTATACGAAATACCAAAAGGAGACACCCATGAGCAAACGCATCAACTGGAGCGGCGTATTTCCCGCTGTCACCACCCAATTCAACGAAGACTTTTCCATCAACCTGGAAAAAACCCATCAGGTCATTTCCAACGTCATCCGCGACGGTGTTTCCGGCCTGGTGGTCTGTGGTTCCGTGGGGGAAAACACCTCCCTGAGCGCCGAGGAAAAAATCGCCGTGACCGAAGTCGCGGTGGACGCCTCCCGTGGCCGGGTGCCGGTGATCTGCGGCGTGGCCGAGTTCACCAGCGTACAGGCCGCCAAGGTTGCCAACGCGGTGCGCAAGGTCGGCGTCGACGGGGTCATGCTGATGCCGGCGCTTGTCTACGGCTCCAAACCGTTCGAGACCGCCGAACATTTCCGCTACGTGGCCCGGCATGCCGATGTGCCGCTGATGGTCTACAACAATCCGCCGATCTACAAGAACGATGTCACCCCGGACATCCTGATTTCCCTCGCCGACTGCGACAACGTGGTGTGCTTCAAGGACTCGTCCGGCGACACCCGCCGCTTCATCGACGTGCGCAACGAAGTCGGTGACCGCTTCGTGCTGTTTGCCGGCCTCGACGACGTGGTCCTGGAAAGCCTCGCCGTCGGCGCCGAGGGCTGGGTCTCGGGCATGTCTAACGTGTTCCCGAAAGAAGGCGAAACCATCTTCCGCCTGGCCCGCGCCGGGCGGTTCGCCGAAGCGATGCCGATCTACGAATGGCTGATGCCGATCCTGCACCTGGACGCCCGCGCCGATCTGGTCCAATGCATCAAGCTCTGCGAAGCCATCGCCGGTCGCGGCAGCGCCCTCACCCGCCCACCGCGCCTGGCCTTGCCGGAAGCAGACCGGGTGTACGTGGAGCAGATCATGGCCAAGGCGCTGGCCAATCGGCCGGCGTTGCCGGATGTGGGGCTGTAAGCCGCAGCCGATGAAAACCCTGTGGGAGCGAGTCTGCTCGCGAAAGCGGTCTGCCTGATTCGAAGGTGCTGGATGTGCCACCGTCTT
>NZ_JBHFJB010000026.1:86774-96514 GCF_057334555.1 Pseudomonas sp. AGC41 | reverse complement strand
CTCCCACAGGGGATTGGGTGCGAATGCTGTGCCAACCGACCAGCAACACGTCGCCATCGCCAGTCTTTGCTACGCTTTCGCCCGGCGCAACGACGCGAACGGGAGGCGTCCCATGAACTATTTCCTGGCCCAGGCCCTGAACAACCAATGGGCCAACCACCGGCTGCTGGGCGCATGCGCGCAATTGAACACGGCCGAATACGAAGCCTACCGCACCAGTTTTTTCCCCTCCATCCAAGCCACGCTGTGCCACATCCTTGAGGTAGACCGTTATTACCTGACTGCCCTGCAAGGCGATGTTGACGGCCAGCAACGGGATTTCTCCCAGACCCTGGCTTTCACTGATCTCAAGGAACACCAGGGCAAGACCGACCACCGGCTGGTGGCCTTCTGCGAAGCCCTGCGGGAAACCGACCTGGCCCGCTCCATCGAACTGGTGCGCGCCGACGGCAGGGTACGCGAGCGGATCGACCGGTTGCTGTTGCATCTGTTCGAGCACCAGATCCACCACCGCGGCCAGGTCCATACCATGCTCAGCGCCACCCACGTCGAGCCGCCGCAACTCGATGAGTTCTTTCTCGACTGCGACCGACGTTTCCGCGAGGTCGAAGAACAGCTGCTTCAACTCGACGGGCAGCGGGTCTGGAGCGAATATCATCCCAATTGAACCGGAGAGCTTGTCATGAACCTCACCCTTCGCTGCATTGGTTTATCGTCGTTGCTGGTCGCCACGGCGGCGTTTGCCCACCATGGCTGGAGCGAATACGACGCCAGCAACCCGCTGACGCTGGAAGGCACGATAAAGGAGTCCGGTTATTCCCATCCCCACGGCACCGTGCGCCTGCAAACCACCGACAAGACCTGGACCGTGGTGCTGGCGCCGCCATCACGCATGGAAAGCCGAGGGCTGACCAAAGACATGCTCAAGGCGGGTAACTCAGCCACCGTGGTCGGCTATGCCAACCGCAACAAACCCGATGAACTCCGTGCCGAGCGCATCACCATGGGTGACAAGACCACCGAGTTGCGCTGATGCAGGCGACAGGTCCAGCCGCGCAGGGCTGGATGGACCGGCTGGCCGACTCGTCGCTGGCATTGGCCATGCGCGACGAGCTATGGCTGTACCCGCTGGTGGAGGTGATGCACATCATCGGCTTTTCGGTGCTGGTGGGCGCGGTGGTGATGTTCGACTTGCGCGTCCTCGGCCTGACCAAGGCCATCGCCGTGACCGCCCTCGCCCGGCACCTGCTGACCTGGGCAGTTGCGGCCCTGCTGCTGATCGTACCGGCCGGGCTGATGATGTTCAGCGCGCACCCGCAGGATTTCGCCGGCAATAACGTCTTTGTCCTCAAGCTCGGTCTGATTGCAGCGGCGGGCATCAACGCCCTGCTGTTTCATGCTGGAACCTACCGTTCGGTCGAACAATGGAATACCGGCCGCAAGGCACCCGGCCTGGCACGCGTCCAGGCACTGGTATCGATCATGCTATGGATCGCGGTGATTCTCTGCGGTCGATTGCTGGCCTACACCTGAGCCATACCTGAGCCATAGCAAAAAAACACGATGGCCGCTGCCGGCCATCGCCAATCGCCCACCTCAGGCGCCCTCAGATACGTGCGGGAGACACGATGATCTTGACGTTGTGCTCCTTGTTATTGACCAACTCCTCGAAACCCTGCCCGACGATCTGCTCCAACTGGATACGCCCGGTCACCAGCGGTGAAATGTCCAGGCGCCCGTCGGCGATGAACGCGATCACGTCGGCGAACTCGCCGTTATAGGCCAGCGCGCCGAGCACCTGTTTCTCGGTGGATACCAACTCGAAGAAGTTGAACTCGCTTGGTTCTTCGAATATGCCCACCAATACGCATTTGCCAGCCTTGCGGATCAGGTCGATGGCGAACTTGGCGGTGTGCTTGTTGCCGATGCATTCGAAACTGACGTCAGCACCCAGGCCGCCGGTCAGGCGGCGTACTTCGGCCAGGGCATCGCACTGGTTGGGATCGATGACGTGGCTGGCACCGACTTCCAGCGCCTTGGCCTTGCGCGCGCCGGACATTTCCAGGGCAATCACCTGGGCCGCGCCGGCGGCCTTGGCGCACATGATGGTGCACAGGCCGATGGTGCCGGCGCCGACCACTACCACGTTCTGACCCAACAGGCTGCCGGCCTTCTTCACCGCGTGCATGCCCACCGCTAGCGGCTCGATCAACGCGCCGGCCTCGGCGGGGAAGTCCGCCGGTAGTTTGTAGAGCAGGTTGGCCGGGACGTTGACCAATTCAGCGAACGCGCCGTTGTTCATCAATCCGGTGAACGCCAGGTTCTCGCAGATGTTGTACAGCCCGTGGGTGCAGTAATAACAGGTGCCGCAATGCTGGCAGGCATCGGCCGCCACCGGCTCGCCGACGCTGAAACCTTCGACGCCGTCGCCCAATTCGACGATTTCGCCGCAGAATTCGTGGCCGAGGATGCACTGGCCCTTGATGCCGGTCAGCGGGTGCGGCGCCTCCACCGGGATGAACACTGGCCCGGCCACGTATTCGTGCAGGTCCGAGCCGCAGATTCCGCACCATTGCACGCGGATCTGCACCCAACCGGCAGGGGGCGAAACCGGCAGCGGCACGTCTTCGACGCGGATGTCGTTGCGGCCATGCCAGACGGCGGCGCGCATGCTGCGGGTCGGCTTGATTGAAACGTTCATAGCGGTGTCTCCCATTCTGGCGGGGCGGCTAATCAGTCGCCGCCCGCTCGATCAGTGCTGCTGAATGAAATCCAGGATCAATCGATTGACCTGCTCGGCTGCCTCCATCTGCACCATATGCCCCTGGCCTGGCAGCACCTCGACCCGCGCCGCCAAGCCGTCGGCATGAGCCGCCGGGATGATCGCGTCGTCACTGCCCCAGATCACCAGGGTTGGCACGTGGCCGGCCTGGACCACTTCGCGCAGGTCCACCTGTTGGCGGCCGTCCTTGAAAACACGCTCGGCCAGTTGGCGCAGGGCCGCGTCCACGCCTTCGAGGCGCTTGTACTTGAGCATGTCGTCGAGCATCTGGCGGTTGACCAGCTCGGCATTCGAGAACAGTTGCACGAGCTGCGGCTTGAGGGCATTGCGGTTGGCGGCGTCGACGAAGCCCTGCAGGTAGCTGCCATTGATCTCCGCGCCCAGGCCGGCGCTGCCGATCAGGGTCAGCGAGCGCAAGCGCTGCGGCATCAGCCGTGCGACGTTCAACGCCACCGCCCCGCCCATCGAATGCCCCACCAGGTGAGCGGCATTGATATCCAGGTGATCGAGCAAGGCCAGCACCACGCCACTCAATTCATCGAGGTCGCCACGCTGCAGGGTTTTCGCCGATTCACCATGGCCCGGCAGGTCCAGGGCAATGACCCGCCGTCCGGCGGCCAGGGCTTCATGGTTGAACAGCCAGTTGTTCAGGTCGCCGCCAAAACCATGTATCAGCACCAGCGGCGTGCCGCCTTCACCGCGCTCGAAGTAACGGATCAGCCGGCCATCCAGCTCGATTTTCTGCGGTTTCGGGCCGCTGTCCTCATCGGCGGCGTCGCCCGGGACGAAACTGGATTGGAACTGCTCGATAACCGCATCGATCTCGGCGTCGCTGGCCTCGCCTTCGACGACGCCGCCGAGCAAGGCGCCGACCGGCAGGGTTTCGTCCTGGCGGGCGACCTGCCGACGCAGGATGCCGGAAAACGGCGACTCCACGCTGCTGGAGATCTTGTCAGTCTCGACGTCCAGCACTTCATCGCCCTTGGTGATGGCCTGCCCCTCTTCCTTGAGCCAGGCATCGACCCGGCCCACGGTCATCGACAGGCCCCACTTGGGCATGGTCAGGGTAAAAATCTGGCTCATCAGCGCTTGCTCCACTCGATCACGTTGAGCACGGCTTGTTCGATCTTCGCCGCGTCGGGGATGTACAGGTCTTCCAGGGAATCGGAGAACGGCACCGGGGTATGCGGCGCGGTGACCATTTCAATCGGCGCCTTGAGCGCACCGAAGGCTTTTTGCGCGACCAGCGCCGAGATATCGGTGGCCATCGAGCAGCGCGGGTTGGCCTCGTCGATCACCACCAAGCGGCCGGTCTTCTCGACACTTTCGAGGATGCTGTCCTCGTCCATCGGGCTGGTGGTGCGCAGGTCGATCACCTCGCAATCGATGCCGCGCCCGGCGAGGTTGCGCGCCGCGTCCATAGCGGTATTGACCAACCGGCCATAGGACACCAGGGTGATGTCCTTGCCGTCACGCAGGAAGTTGGCTTCGCCGAACGGCACGCTGTAGAGCTCCTCGGGCACCTCGCCTTGCATGCTGTAGAGCAACTTGTGCTCGCAGAAGATCACCGGGTCGTTGTCGCGAATCGCCTGGATCAGCAGGCCCTTGGCGTCGTAGGGCGATGACGGGCAGACCACTTTCAGCCCCGGAATGTGCGTCCACAAGGACGTGAGCATCTGCGAGTGCTGGGCGGCGGCGCGCAGGCCGGCGCCGCCCATGGGGCGGATGACCAGGGGCGTGGCGGCCTTGCCGCCGAACATGTAGCGAAACTTCGCCGCCTGGTTGAGGATCTGGTCCAGGCAGCACCCGGCGAAGTCGACGAACATCAGTTCGCACACCGGGCGCACGCCGCAGGTAGCCGCGCCGACCGCCGCGCCGACGTAGCCGATCTCGGAGAGCGGGGTATCCAGCACGCGTCCGGGAAACTGCTCGTAAAGCCCCTTGGTGACGCCAAGCACGCCGCCCCAAGCGTCGTTTTCACCGGGTGCACCGGCGCCGCCAGCGACGTCCTCGCCCATGATGAACACGCTGGAATCGCGGCGCATTTCCTGGGCCAGGGCTTCGTTGATCGCCTGCTGATAGCTGATTTTTCTCGCCATGATGGGATTCTCTGTTCTTGTTTTAAGGGGATTCAGGGATAGCTGACGTAGACATCGGTCAGCAGGTCGGCAGCTGCGGGCTTGGGATCGGACTTGGCCTTGTACACGGCGTTTTCGATCAGCAGCTCGACTTCCTTGTCGACCTGGTCCAACTGCTCGACCGTGAGCAGGCCGGCCCGCGTGGTGCGCTCGCGGAACTGCATCAGGCAGTCCTGGTTCTCGCGAAAATGCTTGACCTCGTCCGGCGCGCGATAGGTCTGGGCGTCGCCCTCGAAGTGGCCGTAGTAGCGGGTCAGCTTGACCTCGATCAGCGACGGCCCTTCCCCGGCCCGGGCGCGCTCGACGGCGGCACCGGCCGCTTCATGCACGGCGAAGAAGTCAAAGCCGTCGACCGTCACCCCGGGCATGCCGAAGCCGGCGGCGCGGTCGGCGATGTGATCGCAGGCCACCGACCAGTTCGACGCGGTGGCTTCGGCGTAGCCATTGTTTTCCGCGATGAACAGGCACGGCAGGTTCCACACCGAGGCCATGTTCATGGCTTCGAACACCGCGCCTTCGTTGGAGCCGCCGTCGCCAAAAAACACCACGGCGACGCTGTCGGTGCCCTTGAGCCGGGCCGCCAGGGCGGCGCCGACCACCAGGGGCGCGCCGGCGCCGACGATGCCGTTGGCACCGAGCATGCCTTTCTCGAAATCGGCAATGTGCATCGAGCCACCCTTGCCTTGGCAGACGCCGGTTTTCTTGCCGTAGATCTCGGCCATCATCCCGTAGACATCGACGCCCTTGGCAATGCAATGACCATGGCCCCGGTGGTTGGAGGCGATGCAATCGTCATCGCCCAGATGGGCCATGACGCCAGCGGCCGAAGCTTCTTCGCCAGCGTACAGGTGAACAAAACCGGGGATCTCGCCGGTGGCGAACTCCACGTGCAAGCGCTCTTCGAAGGCGCGGATGGTGCGCATCACTTGATAGGCGTGCAGCAATTGATCGTGGGTGAGCGGTGTCGACATTTTTATTCTCCAGGGGTGTCTTCTTGAAGGTTCAAGGGGTGTTGCGGGTGCTCGCGACCGATGGCCAACAAGCGTTGTTGCGCGGCGTAGCTGAGCACCGCGTTGACGTCGATGCTCAGCGGGCCGCCGGCATCGAGGGTGATCGTGGGTCGGTCATGGGCGTTGAATTCGATTTCCCGCTCGCCGTCCAGGGCCAGCGTGCCGCTGGACAGCGACAAGCCGTGGGCAACGCCGGGCTCCAAAGGGCCGGCGGCGAGCACGCCACAGCCCTGCAGCAGACCGGGGGCCAGCGGCACCAGCAGCGCTTCGGGCGATTGCGGGTCCAGGCGCATCCAGGCGCCGCCCGGGGCCTGGCGGGACACCGGGAACCACAAGCCGCACAGCGCCGACAGGCCAATGGATTGCGGTTCAGCAAAGGTCACGAAGACTTCGGCCAGATCCTGCGCCCGGCTGATGGCCCGCGCGCCGACAAAGCGCAGCGGCGACACGGCGACGTCCACCAGGGCGACTTCGCGCAAGCCACGCCCGGCGTCACAGACCAGCAGGCGTTTGTTGCGACGCAAACCGATGTGCTCGGGAATCCGCCCGCTGGCGTACAACCCGCCGGCCAGCCCGGCACTGGTGGCCTCGCGCAGTTCCGGGAAGGCATTGTTGGTGCCGGTGGAAAGGGTCAGCAACGGGATGTCACCGACTTCAGCGGCCACTGCCTTGTGGGTACCGTCGCCGCCGAGCACGGCGATCAGCGCCACTTCGCGCTCGGCCATCAGGCGCGCGGCCCGGCGGGTGTCCTCGACGGTCTGGCGCAGGGTCAGGTCAAGAAACTCCAGGGCCGGCCAACGGCTGCTACGGGCCTGGCGGCTGTGGCTGTTCTTCAGCACGGCGGCGGCCATGCCGATCATGTCGGTCGGCATCAGCACTCGTTCGATGCCGGTGGCGCCGAACGCGGCCAGCAGACGCTGGATCACCGAGACTTTGTCGGTACTGGAAAACAGCCCGGCGTTGGCGGTCAGGCGGCGTACGTCGCGGCCCGATGCGGGGTTGGCGATGATGCCGACGGTGAGCGGACGGCGACTCATGTCGCCACCACGGGGTAGACAGGCAAATGACCTGGGCAGATAGACATAGGCACCTCTTCTTATTCTTGGAAGCCCACCTGATGTGGGTCCAAGGCCTTGAGCAAGGCCAGTGCCAGTTACCCGTTGAATGCTGGAAAGCCTCGATATAGAGCCCTTTAAACGCAAATTCGGGTGCGCTGGGAAGGGGTTTGGTGAGACGCCACATGTCAGCCTGCACGGGACGACGGCGAGACGCTGAGACGTGGCGTCTCACCCCGATGCCTGCGCTGCGCCGGGCTTGCCGGCGCCCGGTGATCAGCGCTTAATGTGCGCACAACGACAAGCAGCTGAACCGGAGGCCCCTATGCTTTCCGCTCACTCCCGGGCGCATGTGGATTGCGTCAGCCGCGTGCTGAAGACCGCCACGCAACTGCCGCAGCTGCCGGTGCCGGACCTGATTCTCGACTCCTGGCGCCGCTCCATGGAGCAACACCACCTGGACCCCGGCTCGCTGCAGGGCCCGCGCATCCTCTCCAACGACGTGCTCAAGCAATGTCGCGAGCGCTCGGAACTGTTCCTCAACATCGCCAGCGATGAAGTGGCGCGCCTGCATGGCCGGGTGCGCGATGCCGACTATTGCGTGCTGCTGACCGATGCCCAGGGCCAGACCATCGACTACCGGGTGGAAACCACCCTGCGCAACGACTGCCGCAAGGCCGGGTTGTACCTGGGCACCTGTTGGTCGGAGGGTGAAGAAGGCACTTGCGGCGTGGCGGCGGTGCTCACCGCCAGGACGGCGGTGACGGTACACAAGCGCGACCACTTTCGCGCCGCGTTCATCGGCCTGACCTGCTCCGCCGCGCCGGTCTTCGATCCGCAAGGAGAACTGCTCGGGGTGCTGGACGTTTCGGCGGTGCGTTCGCCGGACGATCGACGCTCCCAGCACCTGATCCGGCAAATGGTGGTGCAAAGCGCACGGGAGATCGAACAGGCGTTTTTCATGAGCAGTGCCCAGGGCTACTGGGTCTTGCGCGCCCATCGCAACGCCGGCTATGTCGACAGCCAGCCGGATTTCCTGTTCGCCTGGGATGACGACGGTTGCCTGCAAGCCCTGAACCCGGCGGCGCGCCATTACTTGCTGGAGCGCTACGGCCAGTTGCCCCGGCATATCAGCCAAGTCTTCGACCCGCAGCTGTTGCACCGCGCCCGTGACGAAAGCCTCTATCCGCTCGACCCATTCCTGCATGGCCGCCTGAGCGCGCCGCGACGCCGGGCGACCCCACGCAAGCGCGCCACGATGGCCCCGACCGAGCTCGATCCACGCCTGGCCGACAGCCTGAACCTGGCGGTGCGGGTCAAGGATCGCAACCTGCCGGTGCTGATCCAGGGCGAGACCGGTTCCGGCAAGGAAGTCTTTGCCCGCCAGTTGCATCAGGCCAGCCGGCGTCGAGAGCGACCTTTCGTGGCCCTGAACTGCGCGGCGATTCCGGAAAGCCTGATCGAAAGCGAATTGTTCGGTTATGTCGCCGGCGCCTTTACTGGCGCTTCGGCCAAAGGCATGCAGGGCCTGCTGCTACAAGCCGATGGCGGCACGCTGTTTCTTGACGAAATCGGCGACATGCCCCTGAGCCTGCAGACCCGTCTGTTGCGGGTACTGGCCGAAGGCGAAGTGGCGCCGCTGGGCGCGGCGCGGCGCAAGGCGGTGGACATTCAGGTGATCTGCGCCACCCACCGTGACCTGGAAACCCTGGTGGCAGCCGGCGAGTTTCGCGAGGATCTGTACTTCCGCCTCGGCGGTGCCCGGTTTCAATTGCCGCCGTTACGCGAGCGCACAGACCGGCTGGCGTTGATCAACCGCATCCTCGAGGAAGAATCGACCCTGTGCGGGGGCGCGGTGCAGCTGAGCGGCCCAGCGCTGGAATGCCTGCTCGGTTATCACTGGCCGGGCAATGTGCGCCAGTTGCGGCATGTGCTGCGTTATGCCTGCGCGGTCTGCGACGGGAGCGTGCTCCAGCCCAGCCATTTGCCGGACTCACTGCATGGCAGCGAAACCGCTGCTCGGGGGCCAGAACCCAGCGCCAGCCCGGAACGCCAGGCATTACTCGACGCCCTGATGCGTCACCGCTGGAAACCCACCCCGGCGGCCCGGGCCCTGGGTATTTCCCGCGCGACGCTGTATCGCCGGGTGCATCAGCATGGCATCGAAATGCCTGGCAGGAGCCCCGGCTGAGCCCTTATCGTCGGGCCAGTTCGTGACGCACGCATTGTTCGTAATAGGTCTGCTTGACGGCGGCAGGTTTGAGCCGCGATGCGCTGTTGTAGGTCTGCTCGGTAATGCCCAGGGCAGTCATGCGCATCCAGGGGCGCGGAAATTTGCGCACTTGCAGCTTCTTGCGCGCCCCATACAGGCTCACACCGGACAGCTTCGACGCCTGGGCGCCCGCCGCAATGTCCGAACCCCAGCGACACACCGACTGCTGGTTCGGGGTAAGCGCCCTGGCCTGGGCTTCAAGCGAGACAGCGGCCAGCAACATGGCCGCCGCGATCCAGATAGAAACGCGCATAGGTTTGTCGTCCAACTTTCTGAAATGAAAGAAGTTTGACCTGGTGTGGATGAGCAAGGGGCCAGCATTTTCACTTCTCTCCGATTTTTGCAGCGGGACTTAGAAACCACTTCGTGAATATCTTATAACCCATTAACTTTTAAGTACTTTTGTTTTCGTCAACGAGTACTTGTACAGCTGTTCTCCGTTCTGGAATCCGCATACCCGTGGGGGGGGGGGGGGGGGGGGGG
>NZ_JBHFJB010000026.1:82578-86658 GCF_057334555.1 Pseudomonas sp. AGC41 | reverse complement strand
GGGCCGCTGCGCGCTGGAGCGCCAGCCCGGCCCAGCGGGCCCCCCCCCCCCCGCCACAGGTCAATCGCTGGCCTTCGCCTCTTGCAGCAGTTGCTGGATCACTTGCTCCTGCTCTGCATAACGCCCTTCGCCAAAGTGGCTGTAGCGCACCTGCCCCTTGGCATCGATGAAGTAATGGGCGGGCCAGTACTGGTTGTTGAAGGCGCGCCAGATTGCATATTGGTTGTCGATGGCCACCGGGTACTGGATGTCGAGCTTGCGTACCTGCTCGCGGACGTTCTCGATGATCTTCTCGTAGCCGTATTCCGGCGTGTGCACGCCGATTACCACCAGCCCGTCTTTTTGGTATTTCTTCGCCCAATCGTTCACATACGGCAGCGTGCGCTGGCAGTTGATGCAGTCGTAGGTCCAGAAATCCACCAGCACCACCTTGCCCCGCAACGATTCGCTGCTCAGCGGCGGCGAGTTGAGCCATTGCACTGCACCGTCCAGCGAAGGCATGGCGCCTTGGGCTTCGAGGGTCGGCATCGCGCTCGCGCCAGCCTTGCTCACCACATAGTCGATGGCCTTGGGCACGTTCTCCAGCAAACTTTTTTCCAGGCTGGTCGACTGCTGCGATGACGTCGCGGCCAGTAACCGGTCATCCGCCCCAGTGCCGATCGCCACCGCCGCCAGCAATACCAGCGCCCCGGTGGCCCGACGCAGCCAGGCAGTGATCGGCAGCGAGGGTTTCAGCCGACCGATCAGGCCGCGGCCGGCGAGGATCAAGGTTCCAAGCGACAACGCGCTGCCCAGGCCATAGACGAGTAATAACAGGCTGGTTTGCGCGCTGGCACCTTGCAGCATCGCCCCGGTCAGGATGACGCCGAGGATCGGTCCGGCGCACGGTGCCCAAAGCAACCCGGTGGCGACACCGATCAATACCGACGCCACAGGCCCGCCCATCCGCCCGGCACCGGCGTCAAGACGATTGCCCAGGCTGACCAGCGGCCTGGCGAGCCAGATGCCGACCCGGCTGAACATCAGCGACAAGGCAAACAGCACCATCACCACCAGGGCGACTTGCCGGCCGACGCTGCTGGCGCGGATTACCCACTCGCTGCTGACCACCGCCAGGCTCGACACCAGGGCGAAGGTCAGCGCCATGCCAGCCAGCGTCAGCAGCACCGAGCTGCGCGATTGATTGGTCCGGGCGAACAGGAACGGCACCACGGGCAGGATGCAGGGGCTGAGGATCGTCAGGATCCCGCCGAGAAAAGCGATCAGAAGCATGGCACACCTCAAATTGAAGGCTGGAAGTAGTCCCCCGTGGCGAGGGAGCTTGCTCCCGCTGGGCGCGGAGCGCCCCCTCGTATCTGCCTGACGCACCGAATGGTCAATGCGTCTTGGGGCCGCTTCGCGGCATGGCGGGAGCAAGCTCCCTCGCCACGAGCGAACGTCAGTTTTGGTTGCTGCAGTGATCAGAAAACTTGCGATAGTCCAGCGCCTGCTCGTGCCCCGCCGAATCCAGGTAGGTCATGTGGGCATTGACCACGCCGCAGGCCGGCTGTGGGTCTTCGGTCAGCGACAGCACCTTGCGCACGTCCAAATGGCTGCCGTAGCTATAGGTATGTGCCTGGACGTTGCTTTCAGCCCGGGCCGACAAGGTGCAGATATTCAGCGCGGCAAACAGGCAGGCGGCGTAGATGGCTTTGGTGTTCATGACGATGTCCTCGATTCAATGGTTTATCGCAGAGGCCGGTTGGGTTGCCTCGATGGATGCCATTGAATGCCGCCCAGGTATCGCGCCTGTATCGGCCCAGGGGGCTTTTTGCATCGCTGTGTATCCGCCGCGCGCCAGATACACTGCAATACAAACCGTCGCGGGCCAGGCCGGCGGGTGCCTGTAGACTGACCAACAACAAAACGCCAAGGGGCAGAACAGCATGGATCATGTCGATCATGTGTTGATCGTGGATGACGATCGCGAGATTCGAGAGCTGGTGGGCAACTACCTGAAAAAGAATGGCCTGCGCACCACCGTGGTCGCCGATGGCCGGCAGATGCGGGCCTTTCTGGAAACCACCCCGGTGGACCTGGTCGTGCTGGACATCATGATGCCCGGCGATGATGGCCTGGTGTTGTGTCGGGAACTGCGCGCCGGCAAGCACAAGGCCACGCCGGTGCTGATGCTCACCGCCCGCAACGACGAAACCGACCGCATCATCGGCCTGGAAATGGGCGCCGATGACTATCTGGTCAAGCCTTTCGCCGCTCGCGAGCTGCTCGCTCGGATCAACGCCGTGCTGCGCCGCACCCGCATGTTGCCGCCCAACCTGGTGGTCACCGAAAGCGGGCGCCTGCTGGCGTTCGGCCGCTGGCGGCTGGACACTACCGCCCGCCACCTGCTGGACAGCGACGGCACCATGGTCGCCCTGAGCGGCGCTGAATACCGTCTGCTGCGGGTGTTCCTCGATCATCCGCAGCGGGTACTCAACCGCGACCAGTTGCTGAACCTGACCCAGGGCCGCGACGCAGACCTGTTCGATCGTTCCATCGACCTGCTTGTCAGCCGCTTGCGCCAACGCCTGCTGGATGATGCGCGCGAACCGGCCTACATCAAGACCGTACGCAGCGAAGGCTACGTATTCTCGCTGCCAGTGGAGATCCTCGAGGCGTCGGTATGAAGCTGTCGCTGCGCTGGCCGCGTACCCTCGCCTCGCGCTTGTCGTTGATTTTCCTGATCGGCCTGGTCCTGGCTCAGGGCCTGTCATTCGGCGTCCAGTATTACGAACGCTACGAGAGCGCCAAGAACACCATGCTTGGCAACCTCGAGACCGACGTCTCGACGTCCGTCGCCATCCTCGATCGCCTGCCAGCCGCCGAGCGAGAGGCCTGGCTGCCGAAACTGGCTCGGCGCAACTACGGCTACGTGCTCGACGAAGGCGAACCGGGCATGCCGATGCTGCCCGACAACGCACCGATTTCGGTCAGTTCGATCCAGCAAGCCCTGGGCGAAGCCTATGCGCTGACCTATAACCAGATTCCAGGCCCGAAGATGCACTACCAGGCGCACCTGCGGTTGAAAGACGGCAACCCGCTGACCATCGATGTGCGTCCGGCAATGGCACCGCTTTCGCCCTGGCTGCCCGCGGTGCTGCTCGGGCAACTGGCGCTGTTGATCGGCTGCACGTGGCTGGCCGTGCGCATCGCCGTCAGCCCGCTGACCCGGCTGGCCGAGGCCGTGGAAACCCTCGACCCCAACGCCCACGGCGTGCGCCTGGACGAACAAGGTCCGACCGAAGTGGTACACGCGGCAAAAGCGTTCAATGCGATGCAGGACCGCATCGCCACCTATTTGAAGGAGCGCATGCAACTGCTGGCGGCGATTTCCCATGACTTGCAGACGCCCATTACCCGCATGAAACTGCGCGCCGAATTCATGGATGATGGCGTCGAAAAGGACAAACTATGCAGCGATCTTGGTGAAATGGAACACCTCGTGCGTGAGGGCGTGGCCTATGCCCGCAGCATTCACGGCGCCACCGAGGCCAGTTGTAGGATCAGCCTGGATGCGTTTCTCGACAGTTTGGTGTTCGATTACCAGGACACCGGCCAGGACGTGCAACTGTCGGGCAAGAACGCCGCCGTTATCGATACCCGACCCCATGCATTGCGGCGGGTGTTGGTCAATCTGGTGGACAACGCGCTGAAATTCGGCGGCGCGGCGCAGATCCAGATCCGGCCTGCCGCCAATGGGCAACTGGCGATCCAGGTGCTGGATCGCGGGCCCGGCATCAGCGAGGCGGAACTGGCCGAAGTGCTCAAGCCGTTCTACCGGGTCGAGAGCTCGCGCAATCGGGAAACCGGCGGCACGGGCCTGGGGTTGGCCATCGCCCAACAACTGGCGAGTGCCATGGGCGGCTCGCTGACCTTGAGCAATCGCGATGGCGGCGGGTTGTGTGCCGAGTTGCGGTTGGCTTGCAATATTCCATCCGGAAGCTGATCAAGCCCCCTGTGGATTGCCTTAAGTGAACAGTATTTCCCTGTGGGAGCGAGCCTGCTCGCGAAAGCGGTTTGCCAGTCGACATCACTGTTGGC
>NZ_JBHFJB010000026.1:53689-82538 GCF_057334555.1 Pseudomonas sp. AGC41 | reverse complement strand
CCCCCCCCCCCCCCCCACAGGGTTCGGCATTCGGCTTGATGTTGGGTTTGTATATCAGTGTGTCAGCAGGCACATGACATACACAAACTTGCACACCAGCGTCATTCCCGACACACCCCGCTTACACCCGTTTGAAAGACTCCTTGTGTCCCCGGCCACCCTGACGGCCGGGCCATGAATCCAAGGAGCCTCCCCATGCCTGCCACCACTGCAACGCCACCTGCTTTCCGTTTACAGGGCTGGTCGCTGTTCAGCCTGATTGCCGCCCTGGTGCTGTTGATGACCGCGCTGACCCTGGCAGTCAACCCGGACCTCACCGAAGGCGTGCGCAGCGCCATTCGCGCCACCGCCCGGTCATCCTTTGCCCTGTTCCTGCTGGCCTTCACCGCTTCGGCGTTTGCCGTGCTGGTACCCTCGCCCTTGAGCAAGTCGCTGTTGCGCGAACGGCGCTTCATCGGCTTGGCCTTTGCCTTTTCCCACCTGGTCCACGCGGTGTTGATCTATTGGTACGGCCAGCTCAACACAGAGTTCTGGCCCGGCCGCACCGCCGTCGGCAATCTGCCCGGCAGCGTGGGCTACGTGTTCATCCTGCTGCTGGCCCTGACCTCGTTCAAAAGCACCACGCGGCTGATCGGCGCCACCGCCTGGAAGCGCCTGCACACCACTGGCATGTGGGTGTTGGCGGCGATCTTTGCCTACTCCAACTTCAAGCGCATTCCGATGAGCGCCTGGTACGTGCTGCCCTTCGGCCTGATCTGCGCCGCCACGGCGGTCCGCCTGGTGGGCAAGCTGGCCCAGGCCAACAAGCGCCACGCCCAGCCACGAGCAGCCTGAGTAAAGGAGATCAATCATGTACACGTCTTTTTCGAAAGCCTTGAACGGCCTGCACCTCAACCTCGACCACGCCGGCTCATGGCTCGCACCGCTGGGGCTGCGTCTGTTCCTGGCCTGGGAGTTCTTCGAGTCGGGCCTGGAAAAATGGAACGGCCAGAACTGGTTCGCCGAAATCCAGGCGGCCTTCCCGTTCCCTTTCAACCATGTGCCGGCCAGTTGGAACTGGGAGCTGTCGATGTGGGCGGAACTGATCTGCGCCATCGCCCTGCTGGTGGGCCTGGGCACACGTGTTTCGGCGCTGGTGCTGATGATCGTCACGGTGGTCGCCACGGCGGCCGTGCACTGGCCGGCGGATTGGTCGAGCCTGAGCGAACTGGCCCAGGGATACGCCATCACCAACAAAGGCTTTGGCAACTTCAAGCTGCCATTGATTTACCTGGTGGCGCTGCTGCCGTTGCTGTTGCAGGGCGCCGGGAGAATGAGTGTGGATTTTTTGCTGAGGAAGCTGCAATCGATAAAAAAATCGAAACCTTGAGCGGCTTGCGTCGGTCCAGTCCTGTATCAGCCACGGCGCTGCGTACCGCTGCCAAGGGTCGCAGCCCGACAAGACAGCCCATCAGGACGAGGAACAGACATGAGCATGACCGTCGGCGATTTTCTGGTTGAGCGCCTTTACGAGTGGGGGGTTCGCCGTATCTACGGCTATCCGGGCGATGGCATTAACGGCGTGTTCGGCGCCTTGAACCGGGCCAAGGGCAAGATCCAGTTCATTCAGGCGCGTCACGAGGAAATGGCCGCATTCATGGCCTGCGCCCATGCCAAGTTCACCGGTGAGCTGGGGGTCTGTATCGCCACTTCGGGGCCAGGGGCGTCACACCTGATCACCGGCCTGTATGACGCACGCATGGACCACATGCCGGTCCTGGCCATCTGCGGCCAACAGGCGCGCAATGCGCTTGGCGGCCATTACCAGCAGGAACTCGACCTGGTCAGCCTGTTCAAGGATGTGGCCGGCGCGTTCGTCCAGCAGGCCAGCGCACCGGCGCAGGTACGCCATCTGCTCGACCGGGCCGTGCGAACGGCGGTGGGCGAGCGTCGGGTCACCGCGCTGATCCTGCCCAACGACTTGCAGGACATGGAATACAGCGCGCCGCCCCACAAACACGGCACACTGCATTCTGGCGTCGGTTATAACAAACCCAAGGTCGTGCCTTACGAGGAAGACCTGCAGCGGGCCGCCGAAGTCCTCAACGCTGGCAAGAAGGTCGCCATCCTGGTGGGCGCCGGGGCGCTGCATGCCACGGATGAAGTGATTGCCATCGCTGACAAGCTCGGTGCCGGCGTCGCCAAGGCCTTGCTTGGCAAAGCCGCGGTGCCCGACGAGTTGCCATGGGTCACCGGCGCCATCGGCCTGTTGGGCACCGAACCCAGTGACAACCTCATGGCCGGTTGCGACACGCTGCTGATGATCGGGTCCGGCTTCCCCTATGCCGAGTTTCTGCCCCGAGAGGGCCAGGCGCGTGGCGTGCAGATCGATTTGCAGCCCGACATGCTCAGCCTGCGCTACCCCATGGAAGTCAATTTGCAGGGTGACAGCGCCGACACCCTGCGAGCCTTGTTGCCGCTGATCGAAGAAAAGACCGACCGCGCCTGGCGCAAGAAAATCGAACACTGGCGTGCGGACTGGGACAAGACCCTGGAAAAACGCGCGCTGGTCTCGGCCAAGCCGATCAATCCGCAACGGGTCACGTTCGAACTGTCGCCACGGTTGCCGGACCGCGCCATTATCACCTGTGATTCCGGCTCCTGCGCCAACTGGTATGCCCGGGACCTGCAGATCCGTCGGGGCATGCTGTGTTCGCTGTCCGGTGGCCTCGCCTCCATGGGCGCCGCCGTGCCCTACGCCATTGCGGCCAAGTTCTGCCATCCGGATCGGCCGGTCATCGCCCTGGTGGGCGACGGTGCGATGCAGATGAACAACATGGCCGAGCTGATTACCGTCGCCAAGTACTGGCGCAGCTGGACGGACAGCACGTGGATCTGCGCGGTGTTCAATAATCAGGATTTGAACCAGGTGACCTGGGAACAGCGGATCATGGAGGGCGATCCGAAATTCGAGGCCTCGCAGAACATTCCCGACGTGCCCTACCACCTGTTTGCCGAGTCCATTGGTCTCAAGGGCATCCTCGTCGATCAGGAAAGCGACGTGGCCAGCGCCTGGGAACAGGCACTTGCCGCCGAACGCCCGGTGCTGATCGAATTCCGCACCGATCCCGACGTGCCGCCGCTGCCGCCACATATCAAGCTGGAACAGGCGAAGAAATTTGCCTCGACCCTGCTCCAGGGCGACCCGAACGAACGGGGCATCGTGGTCGAGACCGCCAAACAGGTGCTGAGCGCCCTGCTGCCCGGCCAGCGCAAGGACAAAGAGTAAGCATGCAGACGCGAGCAGGCCGTTACGAGCTGATCCTGCTGGGAAGTTTTATCGCCCTATGCGGAATAAAGCCAGCACGTGAAAGGGACCGGTCCGCGGAAAAAATGGTGCAACTGGTCAGCATTTTCTCGGTTTTATTAAGTTAATCAGTCAGTCAGCCGATACAAAGCCAGTGCGGGGTATTCTCGCGTTCAGCTGATGGCTTGTTTTTATGATTGAAGATGCTGGCAATGGCCCCGCCGTGACTTCCGGCGAGCGACCAACCCGAAGTTTCACCCGCCGCACTTTCCCGGCCATCATGCTGGTGCTGTTCATCATGTCCGCTTTGGCCATCGCGGTGCTGCTCAACATTACCCAGACCCAGGACGAGCAGGCCCGGGAACAAAGCGTGTTTTTTGCCCAGCGGGCCATCGAAGGCATGCGTACGGGCATCGGTCGTGATCTGAGCGACTACTCCAAATGGAGCGACGCTTATCGGCATCTGCACATAGAGGTCGATAAAGATTGGGCCTACGACCAGGAGAATGTCGGAAGCAGCGTGTTTTCGCTCTATGGCTACCAGGCGGTGTTCGTTATTTCCCCGAGCGGCCGGACGGTTTATTCGGTCATTGATGGCGAGATCAGCCAGGTGGCGGCCGACACGTGGTTGACCGGCGACCTGCGCGCGCTCGCCAGCAAGGCCAGTACGGCGGAAAATCGCGATGAAGTGATCGTCGAACTGTTGCACCACGAGGACGCGCCCGCCTTCGTCGCCGTCTCGGCGATTACCACCGGCACCGACAACAGCGTGGCCGAAATTCCGGGGCCGCCCAGCCTGCTGTTGTTCGTCAAAGTCCTGGACCGTGGCGCGCTGCAAAGCCTGTCACGGGACTTTGCCCTGCCCGACGCACATATTGCCCGCACGCCAGGGCCTAAGGAGACCGCCCAGGTATCGCTCAACGACCTGACCCGTGAAGCCTTGGCCTGGCGCCCCGCGACGCCCGGCAAGGACTTGCGCAAAGTGCTGCTGCCCTTGCTCGCACTGGCGTTGCTGTTTCTTGCAGTCATGGCCTTGGCGGTGTTGCGTCATGCGCTGATCATGCTCCGCGCCCAGGAGCAGCAGTACGCCAGCCTTCTCGCCCACCGCAAGGCGTTGGAGCGCAGCGAGGAGCGCTTCCGGGACATCGCCGAGGTCTCGTCCGACTGGCTGTGGGAGGTCGACTCGAACGGAACATTGACCTATCTGTCGGAACGCTTCGAACAGGTTACGGGCTTCAACCCCAGCGAGTGGTTGGGCAAGCCGTTGCACCGGCTGCTGCATCCACACAGCGGCTCGATCTCGATTTCCCATTGGCTACTCGGCGGTGCCAATAGCGCCTCCTCTGCGCCGCTCCTTTGCGAATACACCGCGCGCAACCAGCGCATACGCACCTGCAAACTCTCGGTACGGGCCATTGAAGCCGGCACCCTGGGTTTTCGTGGCACCGCCACCGACATTACCGAAGAATTGCGAGCCCTGGCGCAGATCAAGCACCTGTCGCTGCACGACCCGCTGACCGGCCTGGCCAACCGCAACCGTTTATTCGATTGCCTCAGCCAGCACCTCGACCAGCCGCGCGATACGCCACTGGCGGTACTGAACCTGGACATGGACCGGTTCAAACCGGTCAACGACTCCCTGGGCCATGCCGTCGGCGACAAGGTGCTGAAGGAAGTTGCCCATATCCTGCAACAGAACGTGCGCGGCAGCGACCTGGTGGCGCGCCTGGGTGGCGATGAATTCGTCATCATCCTGCCGAGCCCGGGCAGCGCCGCTGATCTCGACCAATTGTGCTCGCGCCTGATCGAATGCATGCAACGGCCCATGCACCTGGATGGCAATACGTTGTATTTGGGCGTGAGTATCGGGGTCGCCTGGTCGCAGCCCGGTGAACAGCGTGCCGATGAGCTGTTGCGCCAGGCCGACATCGCCCTGTACGCGGCGAAGGCCGCGGGGCGCAATACCTGGCGCGTATTCGAAGAGGCCATGGGCAATGTGGCCCGCGATCGTCGACGCTACGAGCAGCAACTGCGCGATGCGATGCGGCAGGGCCAGCTCGAACTGCGTTACCTGCCCCGTTTCGATGTGGGTGCCGAGCAGTTGTATGGTTTTGAAGCCCAGGCCTTCTGGCACCATCCGGAGCGCGGTGAACTGGGCGGGATCGACTTCATCCCGGTCGCCGAAGCCTCCGGTCAGCTGGAGGACCTGGGCAACTGGATGTTGATCAACGCCTGCGACGAGGCGATGAGCTGGCCCACCCCCCTCAACGTCTCCATTGCCGTTTCGCCTCGCTGGTTCAGCAGCAGCTTCCTGTTCAACCAGGTCCACAAGGCCCTGGAAACAAGTGGCCTGCCCGCCCAACGGCTAACCCTCGAAGTGGCCGAAGGCGTTCTGCTGACGGACCATAAGACACTCGCCAATACCCTTCATGCCCTGAAGGCGTTGGGCGTGCGGATCAATATCGACAAGTTCGGCACCAACATAGCGTCCCTTCGGGAAGTGCTCGACCAGCCATTCGACGGCATCCGCTTCGATCGTAATATCCTTGCGCAACTGGGCCTGGAGCACGATCAGGAAGGCGTCCTGGCGATGATCCGGTTGAGCCGCAGCGTCGGATTGATGGTGACCGCCGAAGGCATCGAGAATGCCGTGCAGTTCAGCCAATTGCGCAACGTGGCCTGCGATCATGTGCAAGGTCCGTATTTCGGCGCTGCCCTGGCCCGCTCGGAAATGGCCTCGTTCTTCACCACGCCCCGCTGGCTGTAGCACTTGAAATTGCCTGCTCGCGACGACAGCGTGCTCGCCGGCCGGGATTTTCTTGACTGCGGACATATCCATTACCGCAGTAACGGCTGTGCGCGCAAAACCGCAGCGCCAAAAACCTCCAAAAAAAACCGCATTCCCAGCCGGCACCAAGGTCTGTAGAGCATCAACGGCAAGAGGAAAACACGCGTGGATTATCTAGGTTGGGTCCAATGGCCCGCGATGGCGGTAACGGTATTGGCCGCGTGGCTGATCGGCTCACGCCAACCCCGCCGACGGGTCGCTGGGTTCAGTTGTTTTATCGTCAGTAACATCCTTTGGGTCGTCTGGGGCTTGCACACCGATGCCTATGCGCTGATCGTCTTGCAATTCTGCCTGTGCGCGATGAACCTGCGGGGTTTCAAGAAAAACACCCAGTAGCTGCGCAAGTCGCTTTCGTGGCTAGGGAGCTTGCTCCCGCTGAGTTGCGCAGCGCCCCCGAGACGGTTTATTTCATCGTCTGCCCAATCACCTGCACCAGATCAATCTGCTTGAACGGCTTGGTCAGCCGTGGCAACTGCGTGGCGAAGCCTTCGAGGCGCTCGGCATAGCCAGTCGCCAGGATGATCGGCAAGGTCGGCTGACGATCGCGTAGCAGTTTCGCCAACTGCGCACCGTCCATCTGGGGCATGGCCATGTCGGTGATCACCAAGTCGATATCCGGGTTGCGCTCATACAACTCCAGCGCCTGCGCCCCTGACAATGCGCAAAGTACCCGGTGACCCAGGTCTTCGATCAGCAAGCGCGTGCTGGTCATCACCAGGCTGTCGTCGTCGACCACCAATACCCGCAGCGCATGGACGGGCGGCGCAACCGTGTCCACGGCAGGCGGCTTATCCGTGGTCGACTCATCAGCCACCGGCAACCACAGCTCGGCGGTGGTACCTGCGCCTTTTTCGCTCTTGAGGATCAGCCGTCCGCCCAGTTGCTCGGCCAGACCGTGCACCATGGACAATCCCAGCCCGGTACCCTTGCCCACGCCCTTGGTCGTGAAAAAAGGATCCACAGCCGAAGCCAGGGTCATTTCGTCCATGCCCTCGCCTTCGTCGGTGAGCGACAGGCAAACATATCGCGCATTGCCCAATGGCCGTCCCCGCCCCTCGGCCTCGCTGCCCAGCCGCTCCTGCGCCTGGATCAATATCCTGCCGCCCTGAGGCATGGCGTCCCGGGCGTTGGTCGCCAGGTTGAGGATCGCCAGTTCGAGCTGGTTGACGTCGGCCAGCACCGGCGACAACGCCTCGGCAAATTGGGTCTGGATATGAATCGACGGGCCCATCGAGCTTTGCAGCAAGCCGCTGAGGCCTTGCACCAGCGTCGCCAGTTCCACGGGTTCCGAGGTGAGCTTCTGCCGACGGGCGAACGCCAGCATGCGCTGGGTCAGAGAAACACCACGAAGCGCACCCTGGGCGGCATTATCCAGCAGTTGGGTGAGCTTCGGCTCGCTGGGCATGCGCTTGCGCATGATTTCGAGGTTGCCGAGGATCACCGTCAGCAGATTGTTGAAATCGTGGGCGATGCCACCGGTAAGCTGGCCGATCGCTTGCAGCTTCTGCGCTTGGAACAGCGCCTCGCGAGCCTGTTCCAGGGCCTGTTGCGCCTGGGTGGCATCGGTAATGTCGCGGGTGATCTTGGCAAACCCCAGCAGCGTGCCGGTATCGCTGCGAATCGCATCGATGACCACATGAGCCATGAACCGCGTGCCATCCCTGCGCACGCGCCAGCCCTTTTTTTCAAACCGGCCGACGCTGGCGGCGATGCTCAGGGCACGCTGCGGCTCTCCGGCTTCGCGATCCTCGGGGGTATAGAACATCGAGAAGTGCTGGCCGATCGCCTGAGCGGGCAGGTAGCCCTTGATCCGCTGCGCGCCCTGGTTCCAGTTGGTGACCTGGCCGTCCGGGTCGAGCATGTAGATGGCGTAGTCGGTGACGCTTTGCACCAGCAGGCGGAACTGCTGCTCGCTTTGCTTGAGGGTTTCCTCGGCCATCTTGCGGTCGGTCAGGTCCCGGGTGATCTTGGCGAAGCCGAGCAGTTCACCGCTCTGGCTGTCGATGATCGGATCAATGACCACGTGGGACCAGAACAGCGTGCCGTCCTTGCGCACCCGCCAGCCTTCGCCTTCAAAACGCCCCTCGCGCACGGCCGTATCGAGAGCCAATTGCGGCAGCCCGGCGGCACGGTCCTGACCGGTGTAGAACCGGGAAAAGTGCTGGCCGAGGATCTCCGATTCCTCGTAGCCCTTGAAGCGTCGAGCGCCTGAGTTCCAGCTGGTAATGATGCCGGACGGGTCGGTCATGTAAATGGCGTAGTCGACCACGGCATCGATAAGCAACCGAAAACGCTGTTCTTCGTTGATGCGGGCGGTCTTTGGGTCGTTCTCGAGCATGTTGGCCGGGGATCAGGGGATTTGTCCGGAGTATGGAACAACTGCCGCCGGAGTAAAAACCTGATTTATGTGGGGCTATGCAGGCTCGCTCCCACAGAGGGAGTGTTTGGTTCCAGCCTGACGGTCCACCACTGTGGCAGCAACCGCTGCACCTTGGCCTCGCCAAAGCGGTCGTCGATCAGCATCACCACCCCGCGATCCTGCTGGGTGCGGATGACGCGGCCAGCGGCCTGCACGACTTTTTGCAGGCCGGGATACAAGTAGGTGTAGTCATAGCCGTCGCCAAAGATCACCGCCATGCGCTGCTTGATCTGTTCATTGACCGGGTTGAACTGCGCCAGCCCGAGGGTGGCGATGAACGCTCCGATCAGCCGCGAGCCCGGCAGGTCGATGCCCTCGCCGAACGCGCCGCCCAGCACCGCGAAGCCAATGCCCTGGCTGTGCTCCATGAAGCGTTCGAGGAACGCCTGCCGCGGCGCCTCGCCCATGCCGCGCGATTGCGTCCAGGTCGCAATGTGCGGATGTCGCTCGGCCAACAACCCGGCCACCTGCTGCAAGTAATCGAAGCTGCTGAAGAACGCCAGGTAGTTGCCGGGACGCTCGGCGAACTGACGAGCCATCAGCGCGACGATCGGTTCCAGGGAACCCTGGCGGTGGGCAAAGCGGGTGGAGATCCGGCTGACCACCTGGACGTCCAGCTGCTCGGCCTGGAACGGCGACTCGACATCGATCCACACCGTGTCCGCGGGTGTGCCCAGCAAATCGGCGTAATAGCGGCGCGGGCTCAGGGTCGCGGAGAACAGTACGCTGCTGCGCGACGCCGTAAACCTGGGTCGCAGGAAACCGGCCGGCACCACGTTGCGCAGGCACAGCGTGGACAGGCTGCGCTGGCGGCTGGATTCGCGCTTATGAATATCGAACAGGAAATGCGCATCGAACGCCTCCGCCACGCGACCGAACTGCAAGGCATCGAAGTAGAAGGCTTGCAGCTGGCTGTCGAGTCCCTGGGGATGGTCATTGAGGTAATCGCCGATGGCGCTGGTGCACGTTCCCAGGGCCTGAAGCAGTTTCTCCGGCGGTTTTTCATACGCCTGGTAGGCGGCGATCTGCGGCTCGTGCAAGGCGTCCCATTGGCGATTGACCTTGCGCAACGCTTTTTTCAGAGGCTCGGGCGCGGTTTTCAGCACTGTCGCCAGCGCGAACTGGTCCAGGCTCGCGCTGTACATCTGGCGCCCTCGCTCCACCAGGTTGTGGGCTTCATCCACCAACGTCGCGACGGTCCAACCATTGGCCTGGGCGAGGCCGAAGAGCAAGGCGCTGAAGTCGAAGTAGTAGTTGTAGTCCGCCACCACCACGTCGGCCCAGCGGGCCATTTCCTGGCTCAGGTAGTACGGACAGACTTCGTGGCTCAGGGCGATCTCGCGCAACGCCGCCTGGTCGAGCAGTGTGACCTGGCTCGCCGCTGCCCGGGCCTGCGGCAGGCGATCGTAGAAGCCCCGGGCCAGCGGGCATGATTCGCCATGGCAGGCTTTATCCGGATGTTCGCAAGCCTTGTCCCGGGCGATCATTTCCAATACCCGCAGCGGCATTGCCGGGGCGTTGTTGGTGATCAGCCGGGCCGCATCCAGGGCCAGCCTGCGTCCGGGGGTTTTCGCCGTGAGAAAGAACACCTTGTCCAGACGCTGCGGCGCCAAGCCCTTGAGCATGGGGAACAAGGTGCCGACGGTCTTGCCGATGCCGGTGGGCGCCTGGGCCATCAGGCAGCGCCCGGTGCTGACCGCCTTGAACACCGATTCAGCCAGGTGACGTTGCCCCGGCCGAAAGCCGGCGTGGGGAAACGCCAGCGCCTGGGCGCCCAGGTTGCGCGCCTGGCGATGGCGCATTTCCTGTTCGGCCCACGCCAGGAAGCGTGCGCACTGCTGCTCGAAGAACGCCTGGAGCTGCGAGGCCTCGTAGCTTTGGGTCAGGCAGGTCTCCTTTTCACTGACGATGTCGAAGTAGACCAGGGCAACGTCAATGCCCGGCAACTGCAACTTGTCGCACAGCAGCCAGCCATAGATTTTCGCCTGGGCCCAATGCAACTGGCGGTGGTTGTCCGGTTGCTTGCTCAGGTCGCCCCGATAGGTCTTCACTTCCTCCAGGCGATTGCGGGCCGGGTCGTAGCCGTCGGCCCGCCCCTTGACTTTCAAGGTCTGGTAGACGCCTTCCAGGCTGACTTCGGCCTGATAACCCTCCTGGCGCCGCGCTGCCACGGTACGGTGGCCGACGATACCTTCCAGGGCGGTGGGTGACGGCGTGAAACGCAAGTCAAGATCGCCGACCTTGGCGGTGAACTCGCATAACGCCCGCACCGCAATGCTGTAGCCCGGCATCTCGGTCACGCGCCCTGCTCCGCCCATTGCACATAACAGACGGCGACGGGCATCCGGTGTTCGTGGCAGAACTCCAGCCAGCGCAGCTGGTTATCCTGCAGGCGATCGCCGGGGCCTTTGACTTCGATCATGCGGTAGGTCTTGTGCTGCGGCCAGAACTGGATCAGGTCGGGCATGCCGGCGCGGTTGGCCTTGATGTCCAGCAGCAAGCGGCCGAACCAGTGCTTCAGGTGTTCGGCCGGCAGACAGTCGAGCGCCTGGTCCAGCAGGTCTTCGGACAGCGCGCCCCAGAACACGAACGGTGACTGCACGCCCCATTTTTCCGCGTAACGTCGACGGATGGTCTGCCTATAGCGCCCGTCGTCCAGTTCGGCGAAGCACGCGGCGAACAGTCCGGCGCGACGATCATGAAAATCTTCGTTCAGCAGGTCCACCGGCCCGCGCTGGAACGGGTGGAAAAAAGCCCCCGGCAGCGGCGCAAAAATCGCCGGCCAGCACAACAGGCCGAACAGCGAATTGACCAGGCTGTTCTCGACGTAATGCACCGGGGCGGCTTCGTCGTGCAGATGAGCCTGGACGTAATATTCAACCGACAACGTCGGGTCGACACGCGGCAGATGCAAGTCCAGTCGCTCCACCTCCCTGGCCACGGCGCGAGCCACCGGCGGCCCGCCCAGTTTGCGCCGCAACCGGGGCACGATCCGCAGCAAGGCCTGGCGCTCGGCAGCACTTTGTGGCGCCTGGGCCGCGGCTTCACCCAGTTCGAGGGCCAGAGCATATTCGCCGACGCGCTCCAGCACGCGGATCATTCGCAGCCGCGCGTCGGGGTAGGTACAACCGTGATAAAGACTCAGGGCCTGGGCAAAATCACCGATGCGTTCGCAATGCTGGCCAAGCTGGAACAACAGCTTGCCCCGGCGCCGCTCCAACCATGGATTGTCGAGTTCCAGGGCATTGATCCGGGCGACGATCGGTTCGAGCGGCTCGCCGGCGTCCAAGCGTTGCTGGCATTCATGCAGGAACACACAGGCATCGATGTCCTCGCGACTGCGCAGCCCCCGGGACTCGACGGTGAACTCGACGGTCTCATAGACAAAGATACCCAGGTCCGCCAGGACGAATTCCGACCAGTCCTGATAAAGATTGCCGAAGAACATCAACCGCAAGCGGTCGCACAGCCCCATCACCGTGAGGCTGTACAGCCGCTCTTCGAGTTGCGGGCACCAGGCGCGGAACGGCTGCGGCTGGCCGTCCTGATCACTCAGGGCCTGCAGCCATGCGGACTTGCGTGCCTTGGGTTGCTCGATCAGATGCCCCAGGCAAAGGAGTATTTCCGGCTTGAGCAGCACATCGAACAGTTCAACGAGGCTCAGGCACGCCTGCTCTTCGACCCAGCCCAGCGCCAACAACGGCGCCACGGCGTCGGCGATGTCGCCAATTTCCACGTAGCGCAGTCTGGTGTGACGAAAGTGCAGGCCCTTGCGCATTACCATCCGCACCAGCAAGCCTTGGGCCGGACGCGGCAAAGCGATGAAATCATCAATAAACCGCTGTTCCTCGACACTCAATACGTCGGCATAACGTTGCGTCAGCCAGGCGAGGACCCGCTGGAAGTTGTTCAGGTAATAAAAGGGGTCGTCAAGGGGATTGGCTGTCACGGAAAAAGCGCCACGCATGCTGAAACACTGGTTATGCGTACAGATATCAGCTACTCGCGGCCCAGGCAACTGCAAAAGATGAGCGGTCGCCTATATTTAAAGGAGAAATCCTTCCCAGTGCGATGAACTTTCCTACAACAAGCGAGACCAATGGCGGTTAACTCAGTGATGGCCCGGTCGAATCAGCCGGGCTGCGTCCTTTCGAAAGAGGTTATGGATATGAACATCAGGTTTCTGGGCCTGCCCTTGGCCGTCACCGCGCTGCTGGCGCTGGCCGGCTGCGCCTCGCCGACCGTGGTGACCTTGCAGAACGGTACCCAGTATTTGACCGAGGACACGCCGAACACCCGCACCGCTGATGGCTTCTACGAATTCGAAGACATTTCTGGCCGCAAAGTCCGGGTCCGCGCCGATGAAGTGGCGACGATTCGCAAGGAAGACTGAACCGTTTCCTCCAGGCTTATTGCCCCCCAGTTTTTTTGCGCGCGTATTGATCGGCGCAAACCTCTCTCATGCAACCTCTTAACCAGCGATGCACCGGATCGGCATCCATACGCGGGTGCCAAAGCATCGCGATAGTGAACCCGGGCAGCGCAAACGGCAGCGCGAAACTGTGCATGCCGTGGCGCAAGCGGGTGGTGTAGCGCTCCGGCACGCTGGCGATGAGGTCGCTGGACCGGGCGAGCCCCAGCGCAGCGGAAAACCCCGGGACGCTGGTGATGATTTCACGGGACAGACCCAATGCGCCCAACGCCTGATCCATCGGTCCATGATCGAGGTCGTGCAGGGACACGCCGATGTGCGCGCCCATCGCATAGTCGGCAGCGCTCACCTCGATCTGGCTCAGCGGATGCCCCGGGCGGACCACGCCGATGAGGCGGTCGCGAAATAACGCCTGCGTGCGCAACTCCGGACGGGTGCGCTCATCCACCACGGCGGTTTCCAGATCCACACTGCCCTCGCGCAACGCGGCGCTGTCCTTATCGGCCTTGTCGACGAAACACAGTCGAACCCCTGGCGCCTGCTCGCTGACTCGGGCAATCAGCTCCAGCGCGAAATTCTCCACGAAGCCTTGCCGGGTGCGCAGCGTGAAGGTTCGGTTCACCCGTCGCAGATCCGGCGCCTGCTCCGGGCGCAGCGCGGCCTGGGCGTCCTGGACCAGCTGACTGACCTGCTCGCGCAACGCCAGCGCCCGCGGAGTTGGCACCAGACCCCGCCCGGCCCGCACCAGCAACGGGTCGCCGGTGGCCTGGCGCAACCGCGCCAATGCCCGGCTCATGGCCGAAGGACTGAGGCGCAGCCGCCGCGCCGCGCCAGCCACGCTGCCTTCGGACAGCAGCACATCCAGAGTGAGGAGCAAATTCAAATCGGGTACGGACATGGGTGGGTCTCGATCACAGATGGCGTTGTGTGCAGCTATAACATGCAACTGCTGCGTCTTCCGCCATGTTATGCCTCGGCGTACCGTTCTGACAGCTGCGCCGAAGGAGCCGCAGACAGAGAGGACACGATGAAACAAGCTATTGCAGAACACCCGCCGACAATCGCCGACAATCCACCGCAGCGCAGCGCACATGGGGCCTTGGCCAGCCTTGCACTGGCAACACTGCTCGCCTCCCTGGGCGCCAGCGTCGCCAGCGTCGGCTTGCCGGTGCTGGCACAGGCATTCGATGCCTCCTTCCAACTGGTCCAGTGGGTGGTACTCGCCTATCTGCTGGCAATCACCACGCTGATCGTCAGCCTCGGACGCTTGGGCGACCTCATCGGGCGCCGCAAGCTGCTGCTGGCGGGCATCGCGCTGTTCACGCTGGCTTCGGCCCTGTGTGGCCTGGCGCCGTCGTTGTGGCTGCTGATCGCTGCCAGGGCCCTGCAAGGCGTGGGCGCGGCCATCATGATGACGTTGACCTTGGCCCTGGTCGGCGAAACGGTCGACAAGGCCAGGATGGGCAGTGCCATGGGGCTGCTCGCCACGCTGTCGGCGGTGGGCACCGCGCTCGGCCCTTCTCTTGGTGGCGGGTTGATCAGCGGGTTCGGCTGGCAGGCTTTGTTCCTGGTCAACGTTCCTCTCGGGTTACTGACGCTGTTGCTGGCCTGGCGCTTTTTGCCTGCCGGATACCCGGCGCAAGAGACCGGGCGCGTGGGTTTCGATGGCCTGGGCACGCTCCTGCTGGCTTTCACACTGGGTGCTTATGCCCTGGCCATGACACTCGGACGTGGGAGCTTTGGCGCACTGAATATCGGCCTGTTGCTGGCGGCGGTGCTGAGCGGCGGATGGTTCGTGAGGACGCAGAAACGACTCGCGTCGCCACTGATCCCGCTGCCAATGTTTCGCGACCGCCTGCTCGTCTCAGGCCTGGCTGCAAGCGCGCTGGTCGCCGCGATCATGATGGCGACCTTGCTGGTCGGGCCGTTTTATCTCGCCATCGCCCTCGGGCTGGCTCCGGTATTGGTCGGCCTGGTGTTGGCGGCAGGGCCATGCGTCGCCGCCCTCGCCGGCATCCCCGCCGGGCGCCTGGCGGACCGTTTCGGCGTGAACCCCATGCGCCTCATCGGGCTGGCGACTCTGATGCTCGGTTGTCTGCTGCTGTCGCTGGTTCCTCCCGCCTTTGGGATAGCCGGTTATGCCGCGGCCATTGTGATCACGACACTTGGCTATGCGATGTTCCAGACAGCCAATAATACGGCGGTGATGGCCGACCTTGCTGTCCATCAGCGAGGGGTGACTGCCGGCCTGCTCAACTTGTCGCGCAACCTGGGGTTCTTTACTGGTGCATCGGTGCTTGGCGCAGTCTTCGCCAGCACCTTGCCGACGAACGGTATCGGCGCGACAACACCCGAGGCAGCGGCCCACGGGTTACACCTCACCTTCGCCATCGCCCTGTCACTGGCGGGCCTGGCACTGCTCATCGTGCTCAAATACCGCGGTTCAGAGCTGTTTTCCCGACGCCAATAGAAGCCTTGAAACCGATGATGGCATTCTGAACATTTCCGATTAGGTCATGATCCAGATCAAAAAAACTGAACCAATCGCCAAACGGACTGAAAAAATCCACATCAGCTTCATTTTCCGGTGCTATTTTAATTCTCACTGGTAGGGCCATGATGGCCCTTCCTTCCTGACGTGAGCAAACGGAAGCGCTTGATGAAGAAGGCGGGCTACAGATGAATAAAGGATCTTTCAGCAAGGTTACGTTCCCCAACGCCTGCCAGTTGATGCGCTGGCATTTTCATCCCATGGGCTTCGAGGCCAGTATGGATGCGCCGGGCAGCATGGTTGCCCGGTTGTTCGACCGTGCCAGCGGCGAAACCATGATCGCGATTGCAGGCATTCCCTGCGCCACCGTGATGAACGCGCCCGACGTGGAGCGGATAATCGAAGCGGTGGAAGCCGAGCTTGAAGCCTTCGTACCGCCGGTTGGCTTGCGACGATTCGCTTCCTGAACAAAAAAACCCAGATTCACTGTTGCGGTTCATTCAAGACAATCGACAAACCCGTGGCGAGGGAGCTTGCTCCCGCTGGGCTGCGAAGCGGCCCCAAAACCTGCCAATGCGGAGTATCAGGCACACCGCACCCGTAGGTTTACGACTGCTTCGCAGCCGAGCGGGAGCAAGCTCCCTCGCCACGGGCTTTTTTGTGGCCATCGGGCGAGTGACACGTATCAGCTACGCGCACGGCGATGATCGACAAAGAATGGCTTGCCCGCCGCGACACGGTCCGAAGCTCTGGGCGCGTTGGCCGCTTGACTGTCCTGGCCGTCGACATACCAGTAGCAATACTGCACCGCCCGCGTGATCCCCACGTATGCCAGGCGCAGAACCTCGTCTTTCTGCGCCGTGTCGTACGGTTCGGTGTCGCCGTCCTGGCCCAGCCCGGCCATCCGGTAGACCTGGTTCTTGTACGGCGAACTGGTCAGATGCTGGCAGTCACCCAGCAGGAATACCGCATCCGCTTCAAGGCCTTTCGCGCTGTGATAAGTCATTTGCCTGAAGCGCCTGAGTGGCACCGGCAGGCTAGAATCAACATTAGCTATTGGCTGAATATGCTTTTCTAACAATGACTTATCGCTACTTCTTCGATACAACATCAAGATCGAGTCACCGTTCCGGTAATGCTCATCAAGCCGCCGCGCCAACCCTTCGTCATCCCGATCCAGCACGTTGACCGGACTGGGCGTTCGTGACACGCCGCTGGCCTTGGCTTTTTTGCCAGGCATGGCCGCCGCCGCGCGCACGACGTGCTCGGCGGCGTCGATGATGTATTGATGGCTGCGGTAGTTTTCGGTGAGCATCACCCGGGTGCTGGCCGGGGACGGGAATTGCTTGTTGAAGGCCATGAAAAAACTTGGCGAACTGCCGCGCCAGCCATAGATCGATTGCCAGTCGTCACCCACGCACATCAGCGAAGAGCGCTGGGCGGCACGCCCCACGTGCAGGACAACACCGCGCCTGCGCACTTCGCGCAGGCTCGCGCGGATCCAGGAGACGATCTGCGGTGATACATCCTGGAACTCGTCGATCATCAAGTGGGCCATCGGCCGCAACAACGCGTCATCGAGCAGCTTGAAGTTTTCCTCTGAATGCTCGCTGAACAGCGCAAACATGCGGTTGTAGGTCATGATCGGCGGCGACTGGTCGAGCAGATGATCCTCGAAAGCGCGCCAGAAACGGCTCAACGCTTCGAAGAAATACCGATCCGGGTCGTCGTGAGAGAAACTCATCTTGCCCACGGCATCGGGAACATCCAGGCCGAGATTCTCGATGAACCCTGCCGCCGCGACAAAACAGTCCAGCAGAGGCGCCGAACTCAGCTCTCCCTTGACCTTGTAGTCGAACCCCGGACCGGCGCTGGCGTCCCCAGCCAACGAGGCCAATACACGCTTTGATTCTTCATAACTATCGAGCCATATCAAGGGCTTATGACAGAAAGCTTGAAACAGGGTTCGTTTTACCGCCCACTCCGCACGCAGGCTTAGCTTGGCCCCAGGGCGGCTGAGCTGAGGGTTCTCACGTGGATCAAACCCCAACATTACCCAGGCGTCCAGCGACGGTGCATAACCGTGGCAATAGAACCTGGAACCATTGATTTCGAAAGCTTGGCGCTTCGGTTCGATACCCTTGATTGGCCAAGCACCGGCCTTGAACCAGAGGTCCTCGATCGCAGCGCATAACGCTTCGTCGCGTTGGGCCGCCAGTTCAGTCACGGCTACCCGCTTCTGCACATCCGGGTGATCGCGCTCCAGCGTCTTGAGCTGCAAGGCGTGCCGGGAAAGCGGCTTGATCAGCTCGCGGAAACGCTCGTCGCGCTTGTAGAGGCTGTGATAACAGGCGTTGAGGTGTTGGCGCTGGACCTCATTGATGCGCAGGTCGAATGGGTTGGCCAGGGTTTCATCGTCATTTGGCCCGGCGCGCAGGCTCAGCGCCTCGAAGGCCTGGAGCCGTTCGAATCCAGGCAAGCTGCGCACCATGGGCAGGATCCGCGAGTGGAACGTGCGCACCAGATCACGCGCCTGCGCCGGGCTGATCGCATGCCCCCAAAGCGCAAACATCTCGATGAGTTTGCGCATGAAGTCCTTGCGCGACTCCCGGGTAAACGTCACCACGGTCATCGAATCCAGCTCGAACCCCAGGTAATGACAGAGCAGCACGATGCGCAATACCAGTGTTGTGGACTTGCCTGCGCCTGCGCCGGCGACGACCGATGTTGCCGGGGTGTCGCTAAAAATCATCTTCCACTGTGCGCTGCTGGGTTGCGCATGCGCCGGCAGCAGTCGCGCAACATCGGCCTTGATGCGCTTCTTCAGTTCGGCGGTAAGCGGCAGGCGCCAGTCATCGAACAACAGATCGTCGACTTTGGGCCCCGGATGCTCGGTGCTGCGCGAATCCCTGATCAGCAGGATCTGACGACCCTCTTCCAGGCCTTCGGCCTTGCCTTCCTTGAAACCATAATCAAAACCCGCGGTGTGTCCGCTACGAAAGCCATCGGCCTGGCCATGCAGCCAGGACGCCCGATGCTGGGCGCGCAGCCGCGTCAGGCCATGACCAAAAAATCGCGCAGCCAGGCGCTTGAGCCAGGGCATCTGGGCCAGTGGCAGGAGTTCGGGAGGAAGATCGGGGGTGTGTTGCGACACGCTGAAGGACTCCGGTGTTCAGAACCATGAGGGCTATGGTGTCTGGATTTGCAGCCGGATTCCAGCCAAAAGCTTTGCTGTCAGCTATTTAGACGATGAAATGAAAGTGATATGGCAGGTTGGCATTGCGACATTTTGGCGGACTGGCCCCTTCGCGAGCAGGCTCGCTCCCACAATGATTTGACTGTGACAGCGAGCCTGTTCGCGAAAAGGACGCGATCACTGCCCGGAAATTGCGCCATCCACGAGCGCCTGGGCCTCGACCACCAGCTGTTTCAGATGCTCGTCGCCAATGAAGCTTTCGGCGTAGATCTTGTAGATGTCCTCGGTGCCGGACGGACGCGCGGCAAACCAGCCATTTTCGGTCATGACCTTCAGGCCGCCGATGGCCTGATCATTGCCCGGGGCGTGACTGAGGATGCTCTGGATCTTTTCCCCCGCCAGTTCAGTGGACTGGACCTGATCCGGCGACAGCTTGCTCAGCAGCGCTTTCTGTTGCGGGCTGGCCCTGGCATCGACACGTACCGAGAACGGCTCGCCCAACTCGTCCGTCAGGGCGCGATAGGCCTGGCTTGGGTCGCGACCGGTGCGAGCGGTCATTTCAGCGGCCAACAGCGCTGGGATCAGACCGTCCTTGTCGGTGCTCCATACACCACCATCCTTGCGCAGGAACGAAGCACCGGCACTTTCCTCGCCGCCGAAGCCAAGGGAGCCATCGAACAGGCCGTCGGCGAACCACTTGAAGCCCACCGGCACCTCATAGAGGCGGCGGCCCAGGCGCCTGGCCACGCGATCGATCAGGCCGCTGCTGACCACGGTCTTGCCGACAGCGGCATCGGCACGCCATTGCGGCCGGTTCTGGAACAGATAATCGATGGAGACCGCCAGGTAATTGTTCGGCGCCAGCAAGCCGCCACTCGGTGTCACGATGCCGTGGCGATCATGGTCCGGGTCGCAGGCGAAGGCCACGTCGAAGCGCTCCTTCAGGCCGATCAGTCCTTGCATGGCGTGGCTGGAGGATGGGTCCATACGGATTTGCCCATCCCAATCGACCGTCATGAAGCGGAAGGTGGAATCCACCTGGGTGTTGACCACTTCCAGCTCCAGGCGGTAATGCTCGGCAATGGCGGGCCAGTAGCGCACGCCAGCGCCGCCCAGCGGGTCCACGCCCAGGCGCAGCCCGGAATCACGAATGGCATCGAAATCGATGGCATTGCCCAGGTCTGCCACGTAGGTATTGAGGAAATCGTGACGGTGAGTGGTTTCGGCCTTGAGCGCCTGCTCGTAGCTGATGCGCTTGACGCCGGCCAACTGGTTGGCCAACAGCTCGTTGGCCTTGGCTTCGATCCATTTGGTGATATGGGTATCGGCCGGACCGCCATTGGTGGGGTTGTATTTGTAGCCACCACTTTGCGGCGGATTGTGCGACGGCGTAATGACGATACCGTCAGCCAGCCCAGTGGTACGGCCACGGTTGTAGCACAGGATGGCGTGGGAAATCGCTGGCGTCGGGGTGTACTCGTCACCTTCGGCGATCATCACGGTCACGCCGTTGGCGGCCAGCACTTCCAGCGCGCTCGCTCCCGCCGGCGTCGACAGTGCATGAGTGTCGATGCCGACAAACAGCGGCCCGTCAATGCCCTGGGCTTCCCGGTACAGGCAGATCGCCTGACTGATGGCCAGTACGTGCCATTCGTTGAAACCCAAATCGAACGAGCTGCCACGGTGCCCCGAAGTGCCGAACGCGACGCGCTGGGTCGTAATCGAGGCATCGGGACGGCCGGTGTAATAGGCCGTCACCAGTCGCGGGATATCGATCAACAACTCTGCCGGCGCCGGCTTGCCCGCAAATGGACTGACTGTCATGCAAAACCTCGGAATGGAGTGGCTCGAAAAATGAAGGCAGTTTACTGACAGTTCGACCGTGACGCGACGGGTTCGATCCATCGCCCTGCGATCAGGACTGTTCGAGCCTCAAGGCCTCGGCCAGTGCGCAGAAGGCGGCTTCCCTGCCGTCCGCGCCGTCGAGCGCATGGGCCAGCCGGAAATGCTGGTCATACAGCCCCTGGGTGCTGAACAGTTCTCCCGGCGCGATGACGATTCGGCGGGCGAGCAGCCGCTGGAAAACCCGCCGCAGATCGACCTGGCGTGAAGAACGTACCCAGATTGTTGCGCCGCCTTCGGGCTCCGCCCATTGCAGGCAGTCTCCGGCTCGCTCGCGCAACAGTTGCGTCGCCGATGCGGCGCTTTCGCGCAGCAGGCGTCGCAATACCAGCAGATGCTGGTCGATCCTGCCATTGTTGTATAACCGCGCGATCGCTTTCTGGCGAATCGGCGAAAGACGAAACGCCCGTAACAGGAAATGACGCTGCAACAGCAGCGTCAATTGGCGCGACAACACATAACCGTAGGGAGCCTCGGGACCTATGGTCGTCTCGAAGGTGGAGTACACGATCAACCGGTCCGGGTCGAGCCACTCTCGAAAAGGCACTGCGCCGGGCTCGAACACCAGCTCCGTATGGCTGTCGTTTTCCAATACCCATGTGCCGTACTGCTCCAACAGGCGGGCCAGCGCTCGCCGGTCGGCCGCACTTTTCAGCGTGCCGCTGGGCATGCTCAGCACCGAAGACGCTATCATCAGGCAGATCTTTTCATTGGCCAGCAACCGCTCCAACTGTTCAAGATCGATTTCCCCCTCAGCCAGCAAGGGCAGCTCGATGATGCGGATATCGGCCGCTTGCAGCAAACGCAGGACCGTCCATTCGCAGGGTGACTCCACGAGCACCGTGTTGCCCTTGAGTGCCAGCACCGCAATCAGGATCTCGAGAACGCCACGCAAGTCGGCGCCGATGTAGACGTCGTCGGCATTCCAGCATCGCGAAGGGGAAGAGGTATAGCGTGCTGCCAATGCGGTCCGCAGCTCCTGCTCTCCCCAGGGCTGCAGGGGGTACTGTGAAGCACGCGGATACTGGCGCAGAAGTTCGCGCTCCAGTAGCAGGAGCGGACTGTCGAGCGGCTGCAACGAAGCCGGCTCGTCGCCGCTGAGCACCAGCATGCCCGGGCGGCGCGCGTTGACGTATAAGGTCTCCAACAGATCATCGCCATCGCCCAAGGTGGACACGCTGGCCATCGGCGATGCGTAGTATCCGGACTTCGCAATCGAATACACGCGCCCTTCCTTTTCCAACAGGGAATAAGCGTATTGAATGGTGGATATGGAGACATTGAGGCGCTCGGCCAGCTGCCGCAACGACGGCAGACGCACCCGAGCATCAGCGCCCAGCTCATTGATCAGGTTCGTCAGGTACCGATAAACCGCCTGGTAGGTAAAGTCTGTTTCGCGCAGGCCCTTCATGAGTCAGAACCATCGAACCGAACCATCACCAAGCGGGCCTGGGCGATCACAACAAAATACCTCAAAGCCCGTACCTCAGCGCAGCGCCGCACACTCACCCGGATCATCGGCGCCCTGCTCGCCCTGGTCCGTATCAGCGCGTTCCATGGCCGTTTGCGGATCCGCCCGGATGATCTCTGGTTCCGGCGTGGTGATTCGGGCCCGGTACAACTTGCATAACATCGCAACGGGCAGGCCACTGACATCAACCATCCAATGCGCCACCTGGTCGGTGACCGGACCGCCCCGCAAGGCCCTGTGAAGATCGGGCATGCCCACCAGCATGCCGGGATGACAGCAGCGCAGGAAATGCTCAAGGCCGGCGCCCTTTTCAACGAAGGGCGCAAACAACATGCACAATAGTTGCGTTTCGTTCAGATTGAGATTTCTTTCAGCTTCCAGGGCGATCGACGCTCGACGTTCGGCAATCTCCGAAGGTGAACCCAATAGCCCCTGGACCTGCTGGCAAACAGCCTCGGGCAAACGCTTGCGGTGCATGACCATGATCATGCGTTGCACGTAATCGGTGTAGCCCGCTTCGTAGCTGCGCGCCTGCTGATGACAGGCCTGCAGGCCGCATAGGTGCGCCGAGAGATACGGACTCAGGTATTCATGTTCGAGCGATGGTGCAATCAGCTCATCGGAGCTCACACCGAGGAATTCACTGAACAACGCCCAATTGCTTTCTTCCAGCCGGTCGGTGATCAGATCATCAATCCGAATGTGCCCCACTGGCCGGCAGGCCTCCAGCCGCCCTTCGGGTTGCCAGACGTCCAGGTGCTCCTGGCCGTAGAAACGCCGGAACAGGTCATTGCCCAGATATTCGAGTTGGGCAAAGAGGCCGTCGAATCCACCCACGGGCTCGAAAACCAGACCAATCTTGCGGGTCGCTCGCCGCAGCCCCGACAGGAACTGCTTTTGCTGGCGTGGCGTGTCGCAACTGACCCATGAGTCGACGCCCGCCTCCCAGCGAGCCATGTTCTTGTACAACTCCGCCATCGCCAGGTAGCCTTCGTCGCCCACGCCCAGCAGGCTTTCAGAGGAACGCAGGTGCCCCAGCATGAGCATGTCGGTGCGGTTGGCCTCGCGCCCTTGCGCCGATAGCTGCTTCGAGCGATCAAACGGCACCACCTCTCGATTGTCCGCCATCAACAGCTCCACCCGAGGATCGTCGTAAAGAAACAGCGCGCTGTAGCAACAGTGGATGTTTTCCAGGGTGGCCTGGGTCATCTCACCCAGGCGTGGCGTGGCGACGCGCAGGTCAAAGGTCGCGGGATGCCGGCCAGCAATGCTCAGCTGCGCGGCGCGCAGGGCCGTCAGCGCATAGAACCCCTCCCGACTGCCATTCTGCGCCACCAGCACCCGATAGTTGCCCATCCGTTCAATACCTCCAGCGGCGACGATCAATCGCTGGACCAGAAGCTGCAATGCGGTCCGTTCCGCACGGGAATAAAAATCCAACAAACGCTGCAATACCTGTTGATATACGTAAGTCATCGCTTGCTGATGAATTGCACTCATAACATTTACCTGGGATTCGTTTATTGGCGTCGCACCCACACCGCCCTGAATGCTTGACGCACCAGCCGGGTGAAAATTACTTCGCCATTTAGTAAGAGTATTGACGATATATTGTTCTTTCGCGCGAGATAATTAATCCACGTATGTATGGATCGTGACTCCCTGCCTAGCTGTTTTTTGCCTAAAGCGCCTGGATTCATTGCTCTCCGACCACCCCAAACAACCGTCCTAGGAGATTTCTTACAGCGTCCCACAGACAATGGAGACAGAAAACAACGAATATGCCGAGCGCTATTTCACCCTCGCCACAAGTCTTTTTTCACGGCAGCAGGCTACAAAGAGCAAACAACACTCCGAGTACTTTAAATAGAAAAATAAAGCAGGTGGCCGCGCGAGCTAATACTGCACAGAAATTCCTCCTTGAGTTCGGCTGTCAATATTCAATTATCAAGACTTAAGTAATGATTAAAAGATACAGATTGGCGGCAAAAACCAGTTCAGTTGCTTTTCGCGCCATGCCGCGCTTCGACAGACGGGTGTTGATGCGTGCGCAGCCATGCGCACGCCTGCTGTGGACAGACACACGGAAGGGGCAGAAAAGAATGGCCAGGACGGCCGCAAACAGCGCAAGAGTCGACAGGATGACTCTTGCGCAAGGGAGGACATCAGGCGGGATCGACGACCTGAAGGGCAACGCGTTCACGGCAAGGGCATTCGCCCATGTAACGATGGGCCTCGACGAACTCGGAGAATGCAAACACCCGAGTCTTCAGGGGCAACAGGACACGGTCGGCGGTCAATTGGTTGATATCGCGCAGCGCTCGTTGCAACGCAACCTGGTCCTGAAGGATGCCCAGCTCCGGCTTGCCGGTGAAATTGCCAATGCAGTGGACAAAGAACTGGATGTTCTTCTGGAACGCTGCGCAGGCTGGAAACGGTGTCTGGTTGCCGCCCTGCAAGCCATACAGCACCAGGCTGCCACGGGGGGCCAGGACGTCGCCGAGCAGCGACATCTGCGGCCCACCAAGGCCATCGAACACCACATCGACGCCACGGCTGTCGGTGAGCTTGTTGATTTGCATCAACAAGTCCTGCTCTTCAGTGACTATGACCTTCTCAGCGCCCAGCGACAGCAGATATTCACGCTCTTCAGCCGTCTTGGTGGCGGCAATTACCCGTACGCCCAAGGCCTTGCCAAGTTGCACGAAGGAAGGGCCGGCGCAATGGCTGGCATCGGTCACCAGGGCAAACTGCCCGGGCTTGACCCTTGCCAGGTCCATGTAGGCGAAATAAGCAATCAGCAACGGCGTGTAATGCACGGCGGCTTCGATCGGGCTGAGCACGTCGGGGTAACGGGTCAAGGCGGTGCGCGGCAGGACGATGACCTCACCGTACACCGGATAATCGTTCGGGCTTTCGGCAGGGAAGCTGGCAACCTTGTCGCCCACGGCCAAGTCATCGACCCCGTCACCGACGGCTATCACTACGCCAGCCATTTCATGACCGAGGCCCGAAGGCAGGCGCGCCTGGGACGACGCCAGATTCTGGCGCCACAGGGTGTCGTACCAACTGATGCCGATCGCTTCGACGCGGACCTGCACTTCTCCTGGCGCAGGAAGAGCCGCCGCATGCTCTTCGCATTTGAGCACCTCGGCACCACCAAACTTGTGAAAACGGATCGTGCGGGACATCGCAAACCTCGTCAAAGTAACCTCTAATGCCATGAACTCTATCCGGGCTTTGTACCCAAGACCATCAGTGGCTATTAATAGTCGACATGCCTGTCATTGATTCCGCAGTAAGAAAACCGAACCGGCCCTGTAGGACTCTGCCCTGAAAAATGCAATTAGCCGGTGCAGAGTACCAGCCTTTCCCCGTAAGATTCATGCCGGCCATTGTTCCCATATGGCCGCCCACGTCAAGCTTGCCGAATCTGCCAGGACCCCAGATGAATCGTAATGACCTGCGTCGTGTCGACCTGAACCTGTTGATCGTGTTCGAAACATTGATGCATGAGCGCAGTGTGACCCGCGCCGCCGAGAAATTGTTCCTCGGCCAACCGGCTATCAGCGCCGCACTGTCGCGCCTGCGCAGCCTGTTCGATGATCCGTTGTTCGTGCGCACTGGGCGCAGCATGGAACCTACCGCGCGGGCGGTGGAAATCTTCGCCCTGCTCTCTCCCGCCCTGGATTCGATTTCCACTGCTGTCAGCCGCGCGGCGGAGTTCGACCCGGCCACCAGCACCTCGGTGTTTCGCATCGGTCTGTCGGACGATGCCGAGTTCGCCCTGCTGCCAATGTTGCTCAAGCGCCTGCGGGCCGAAGCGCCGGGCATTGTACTGGTGGTGCGCCGGGTCAATTACATCTTGATGCCGGGCTTGCTGGCATCCGGAGAAATCTCCATTGGCGTGAGCTACACCGACGACCTGCCCGCCAATGCCAAGCGCAAGGTCCTTCGGCGCAGCTCACCGAAAGTGCTGCGCGCCGACACAGCGCCGGGACGCCTGACCCTGGACGAATTCTGCGCTCGCCCCCATGCATTGGTGTCCTTCGCCGGTGACTTGAGCGGGTTCATTGACGAAGAGCTGGAAACACTCGACCGCAAGCGTCATGTGGTTTTGGCCGTACCACAGTTCAACGGTCTGAGCACGCTGCTCTCGGGCACCGACATCATCGCCACCGTGCCCGACTACACCGCCGAAGCACTGACCGCCGCCGGTGGCGTGCGCGCCGAAGACCCACCGATCCCGGTGCGCAGCTTCGAACTGCACATGGCCTGGCGCGGCTCCCAGGACAACGACCCGGGCGAACGCTGGTTGAGATCGCGGATTCAGATGTTTTTTGGGGACCCCGATAGCCTGTGATGGACAGACCGTCGGGAGCCGACGGCCTACTATCCGGAAACCGGTGGTTTACTTGCCCAAAATGTTATTCAACGCAGCGGTATGGCCGGCCGAGTCGTTTACGCTGGACATCACTTCGATGACGGTGATCTTCTCATCGTTCATGGTCATCAACGAGGCCATCAGTAGTTTCAGGCCGTTGAAATCGTCGGTGCCGTCCAGGCGGTACATCTTCAGGCCGTTCACCTGAACGGTCTTCTCGCCAGTCATGCGAAAGTTGGGTGATGCGGCCTGCTGCGTTTCCTTCACGGTATCCACGGCGAGGAGAAACGCAGCGTCCGGGGTGGTGCCCGCAGTCGGCGCCGGACCTTCGGTAACGATGATGGCCCGCTCGCTTTTCGGATCGAAGTACATCGTGCCGCCGTTGTCGCTGTTCAAGGTACGGGCCTCGACACCTTTCAGCACGAACGTCAGCTTGCCGCCTGCCAGGGACACCGCTTGCGTGTCCGATGCCGTCGTAGCGGTTTCTTCAGGCGAGGCAGCAACTGCCAGGGTGGCCGCGCCGCTCAAGGCAGCAAGCACGCACAAGGAACGGGTCCAGCCCAACAGCAAATGCTTCGACATTGATAGCGCCTTTGTTTTCAGGCCGTCGAATACCGACGGCCTGTCGTGCGAACAGCCTAACTTACTTGCCTGCTCATTTGCCCAGGATGTCGCTCTCAGCCCTGGCTCATAGCGCTCTACTGATCCGAGGGCCAACCTGACATCGCCTGATCAACCACCATCTCCAGCATCCCACGATCGAAACCCGCCTTGGCCTGTACCGCCATGCCATGAAGCACGGCGCATACGTAAGCGGCCAATACCGAACAATTGGCAGTTGCGGGCAAGTCCCCCTCCCGTTGTGCACGTTCAAGGCGTTCCCGTAGCGCAGCCTCGCCAGCGGCGCGCGCGGCTATAAGCGCTTGGCGAATCGGCTCCGCATCATCTGATCCGGCAAGTGCCCCGTGGATTCCCAGGCATCCAGTGTGTTCTGGATAACGGGTATTCAACTCGACGGCGCTACGCAGAATGTGCAGCGCCACCTGGCGCGACGTTGGCAGCTCCAGCGCAGCAGGAAAGAACGAAAGGTGATGATCGTAGTAACGCTCGAGCGCCCGCAAGAAGAGCGTTTCCTTGTTGCCGAAAGCCGAATAGAGGGCTGGACGCTCGACCCCTGTCGCCTGCGTCAAATCGGTATATGACGCGCCTTCATAGCCCTTGCGCCAAAACACGGCAAGCGCCGCGTCCAGCGCCTGATTTACGTCGAACTCCCGACGGCGTCCCATTACGTGATCCCCTGCCATTTCATAACGACCGATATTAAATATCTTGACGCCCCAAGTCCAAGATAATAACGTTCGTTACAGTAATGGCCATTACGCAATTTTCCGCCCTTCATATCACGAGGTTTCAAATGCAAAAGCCATTGTTGGGTAAGGTTGCACTGGTAACGGGTGGCTCTCGCGGCCTTGGCGCCGTGACAGCGCAAGCCCTTGCTGATCAGGGTGCGGACGTTGCGATCAGTTACGTGGCATCGGCCGAAAAAGCGGTGGCCGTCGTCGCGAAGTTAAAGGACAAGGGCGTTCGTGCTCTGGCAATCAGGAGTGATCAAGCAGATATGTCCGCTGCGAAGCCGCTGATCGATGAGGTGGTCGCCTACTTCGGCAAGCTCGACATTCTCATCAACAACGCCGCTATCGCCGTGCAGGGCCAGACGGTGGATGACCCCAATCTGGATGTCGAAAACCTCGACCGGCAATGGCGGACCAACGTCATGGGGCCGGTGAGCGTTACGCGCGCCGCTGCTCCTGTTCTGTCGAATGGCGGTCGGATCATCTTCATCGGCTCGTTGTTGGGTACCCATGTCCCCTTTCAAGGGGCAGCTGACTACGCGGGTTCCAAAGCTGCCCTCATTGGCTATGCCAAAGGCCTGGCGCGCGACCTGGGCAGTCGCAACATCACAGTGAATGTCGTCCAACCTGGCGTCATGCCCACCGACATGGCTTCGCAAGTGCTAGGCGATGACGGAGCGCCCGACGCACTGCTCGACCTGCACCCGATCCGCCGCATCGCTACGCTGGAAGAGGTGTCAGCCCTAATCGGCTTCCTTGCGGGGCCTAACGGCGGTTACATGACTGGCGGTGTACACGACGTAGCGGGCGGGTTAAGCATCTAACTCGAACCCATCCTGGATCTTCAGATAAACCTGCAAGACAGCGGTCTTCTCTTCCGCCGCTGTCTTCACATGTGAATTGAGCATATGACTACCATTGGCATCATCGGCGCCGGCGAAGTCGGCAGCCAGATTGCACGCGCCGCCATCGCGAGCGGCTACAGCGTTGTCATCTCCAACTCTCGTGGCCCCGAAACGCTCAAGGGCCTGGTCGACGAACTGGGCCCCTTCGCGGGCGCCGCTACGG
>NZ_JBHFJB010000026.1:33283-53669 GCF_057334555.1 Pseudomonas sp. AGC41 | reverse complement strand
CCGCTACGGCGCGCGAAGCTGCTGCCCAAGGCGACTTGATCGTCATTGCGGTACCGCTGAAACTGGAAAACGATATGCCCGCGACAGAGCTTGCCGGCAAAGTCGTAATCGACACCAATAACTACATGATCTGGCGCGACGGCCATTATCCGATGATCGATTCGGGCGAGAAGACGGCTCACGAGCTGCGTCAGGAGCAGCTTCCAAGCTCCAGGGTGGTGAAGGCTTTCACGCATATTCAGGCGGCTCGCATAACGCGCTGGAACCGCGCCAAGGGTTCACCGGAGCGTCTGGCCCTGGCGCTATCCAGTGATTTCCCGGAAGCTGTGGAATGGGTGGCGCAGCTATATGATCAGTTTGGTTTCGACGCCGTTGATCACAGCCCTCTGAGCGAGTCCTGGCGTAATGCGCCCGGCCAACCGGCATGGCGGCAAGAGCGGCAGACCCAGGCCGAACTGACAGCCAATCTCGCCAAGGCAGTCCCTGCGCTTACCACCAACGGAGGCTGACCTGCGCCTCAATGCCTTTTCGTGCTAGTCAGGGCTCGCCAGAGGCGCCAAGCGGCAGCCGAATCTGAACCTGCAAAAAGAGCGAATGCTCGCCCACGCTGGCAACGCCATGGTCGTTGTCTTGCTTGTATTCGCAGCGGGGGTGTTCGCGGGCATCTTCTCCGGCACAAAGATGGTCGATGCGATCGCACAGCCAGGGCAGCCTGCCAAGGAAGTCAACCACCGAGGCTCAAGACCCCCTCGGCAAATTTTTCTGGTGCCTCTTGAGGCACGTTGTGGCCAATGTTTTCCAGGATTTCACGGCGATACGGCCCGGTAAAATGACGGGCGAATGGGTCCTCCTCGGCAGGCGGATCAACCGCATCAGCGCCACCTTCCAGAACCAATGAAGGCACCGCGATCCTGGGTTGTGCGGCAAGCCGGGATTCTATGTTCCGATAGGCTGGATCTCCCTCGACCAATCCGAAACGATGACGGTACGAGTGTGTTACCACGTCGACAAAGTCGTCGTTTTCAAACGCTGCGGCGGTCGTTTCGAACTCCTCCTGGGTGAACCTCCAAGTGGGCGACCACATGCGCCATAACAAGTGGCAGAAATCCTTTCTGTTCGAGGTCAATCCAGCGCGACCACGGCTACCGTGAAGATAGTACTGATACCAGAGGAGGTGCTCAGCCTCGGGGGAAACAGGCTGGTGCGCTTCAGCGATATTCTGAATACTGTAGCCACCACAGCTGACCAAACCGCTTACCCGTTCCGGCCATAGCGCGGCGACGATGCAAGCCGCTCTTGCGCCCCAGTCATAACCCGCAAGTAAAGCTTTTTCGATTTTCAGTGCGTCGAGAAAAGCCAACAGGTCGGCTCCAATTGCCGCCTGCTCTCCAGAGCGCATTGTCTGCTCCTCCAGAAATCGGGTGGGGCCGTAGCCACGCAGGTAAGGCGTCAAGCATCGCTTTCCAGCAGAGGCCAGGAGCCTGGCGACATCATCGTAGGCATGCGCGTCATAGGGGAAACCGTGGAGCAACACCACGGGCGCCCCGTCTAACGGACCGATCTCCAGATAGGCGATTTCCAGAACACCGGCTTTAACAGTTTTCATCATTGCCTCCTGCATGGCACCTACGATCAAAAAATCGGACAAGGAAAAACAAGCCCATGCTCAATGAATCGATAACCTCGCCTTCCATCAGAAGAGAGAAGCGTCCCGCCCGGAATCGACGCCAGCGCACCGCCGATGGGCCCAGGAAAACCTTCAGGCATGGGCGCAATCGGCAATGGCGGCGCGGGCCGTATGGGAGGGCAATTCCGCGAACAGTTCCTGATACTCCGCGGCAAAATGGCTGAGGTGATAAAAACCCCATTGGGCGGCAGCGTCGCCGATCGACAGATGGGACGCCCGGGTAGACATCAGGGTCCGGCGTACCCCATTGAGCCTGACGGAACGCAGATAATTGAGTGGCGTGGTCTCGGCAACCGAGCGGAAGCTGTTCTGCACGGTACGCCGGCTCACCTGGAGGCGCTGGCAGAGGTCGTCCACGCTGGGCACGTTGTTCAATTGCGCGATCGCCAGGCGGTGGCATTTTTCGACGATATAACTGCGGGTCGAGCTTGGCGTGCGCTGCTGCTTGTCGCAGGCCGGATCGGTCATCAGTTGCAGCAACTCGCCGAGCATGGCCTGTTCCAGCGCCGGCTCGCGAGCTTGCGTCGGGTCGAGTTCTTCGCTTGAGAGGGCCAGGGAGAATGCCGCCAGCATGCGACGGCGGGCATCGGCATAACGTTGGGTGGGCAGCCTGATGACCGGTTGACGCAGCAATTGACCGATTTCCTTTGCCGAGGTGGTTTGTGCCAGCGCCTGTTCGAACCATTCGCGCTCGAAGGTAATGGCCAGCAGCTCCATGCCCATCGGCATATGGAACATGAACTCCTCGCCCCCGTGCAGGAAGAACAGGCTGCTGTCGTCGACCTCCCGCCCTTGCATCCGGATCGAACCCGGAACAGTGATGGGCACGGCGAAACACATCTTGCCCCGGGGCGCGACGCCGTGCTGCACGACACGCTGGTTGATCTTCTCGCGAAATACGTGGCAGCGCGCGGTGCTCAGCTGTATGAGCGAGCTTTCGGCCGAGCCGGCGGTCAGTTGGTTGTAATCCTGATTCCACTCCTGGACGGTAGCGGCGTGGACATGAATATCGCGGAAATGGCTGATGTCGCGGTGTTTCATGATGACGAAAGCCTCTGCCGATATTCTTGTTATTGGGATCGTCTTTGTGCGCAATATTCTCACGATAGGAGAATTCTGCAAATTTATTTGGCTGGCTGTCAGCACTCATGCCGGAACGCTTCGAGACGGCCAGTCAATGTGCCGATTCGGGCTACCGGCCGCGAACGGGGCACGGGGATGATCGGGACACTGAAAACCGACATCCTGAGAGACCGTCATGAGTGAAGCCAAGCTTGAATCCCTGCATTTTGCGGATGCCCCGCGGATCACCTCCGCTATTCCCGGCCCCAGGACCATCGAGGCCCTGGCGTTATCGGCGCGTACCGAGTCGATGGCACGCGGCGGAGGACGCATGCCCGTGGCCATGGAGCGAGCTTTTGGCGCAACCTTCAAGGACCCCGATGGCAACACCTATATCGACCTGTCCGCTGGCGTGGGCGTCAGCAGCGTAGGTCGCTGTCATCCAAAGGTCGTGCAAGCGATCCGTGAACAGTCCGAAGTGCTGATGCACGCCCTGGAGGTGAACAGTACCCGGCGCACCGAGTTGGCGGCGAAGATTGCCGAAATCGCCCCCGACGGCTTGCGCGGCGATTGCATCACGTTCTTCACGCAAAGCGGCAGCGACGCGCTGGAAGCCGCGGTCAAGTTCGCCAAGCGCATTACCGGGCGGCATCAGATCATCGCTTTCCATGGTGGCTACCACGGCGTCTGGAACGCCTCGGGCGCGCTGACCACCGGCACGGCGTACCGCAAGGGCTACGGTGCCCAGATGGGCGGAGTCATTCATGCGCCCTACCCTTACGCCTATCGTTTTCCCTTCGACACCTCGCACAAAAGCGCCGAGCAGATCGCTGGCGAATATGTGGATTACTTGCTGAACACCCCTTACACCGCCGCCGATGACGTGGCCGCGGTGATCGTCGAACCGGTCCAGGGCGAAGGCGGCTACGTGCCCCCGTCGCCAGAGTTCCTGCAATTGTTGCGCAAGGCCTGCGACCGCAGTGGCGCGTTGCTGATCGTCGATGAAGTGCAGTCCGGCGCGGGACGCACCGGCAAGATGTGGGCGGTCGAGCATTCAGGCGTGAAGCCCGACATGCTCACTTTCGGCAAGGGCATCGGCAGCGACCTGCCGATGGCGGGCCTGATCATGCGCTCGGACCTGGCGGCGGCGATTCCTGACGGCTCGGTGCCCAATACCTTTGCCGCCAACTCACTGTCGGCGGCAGTGGCGCTGACCAATATCAGCATTCTCCAGGATCCCGAGCTCGACCTGCTCAACCGCGCCCAAACGCTCGGGCTGGAAGCGCAGGAACACATCCGCGGTTTCGACAGCCCGTACATCGGCGAGGTACGCGGTCGCGGCCTGATGATCGGCATCGAGCTGGTCGAGGATCCGGTCACCAAAGCGCCGCTGGCGCCGGCCAGGATCGGCCAACTGATGGGCTACCTGCTGAACCACGGCGTGCTGATGATTCCCTGCGGTCGCTACAGCAACGTGATGCGGGTGATGCCTTCGCTGACGATCCCACGCTCGCTGTTCTTCAAGGCCCTGGACATTTTTCGCGACGCCCTGGCCACCCTCAAGGCATGACCGTCCACTTCAATTTATTACGGACTGCAAAATGACCCAGCACTTTAAGCACTTCATCGAAGGCGCGGCCTTCGAAGCCTCCGACGGCCGCCGCATCCCCCTCGTCGACCCAGTGACGGAACAGGCCTACGGCAGCTCCGCGCGTGGCACCGCCGAGGACGTCGACCGTGCGGTGAGCGCTGCACTCGGCCAACTTGAGCGTGGCGCCTGGAGCCGGCTTGACGGCGCCCAGCGCGCGCGACTGCTGTCGAAACTGGCTGACCTGGTCGAGCGCGACACCGAACTGCTCGCCGACCTCGACGCCAATGCAATCGGCCGCTCCCCTCTCGAACCGCGCCGGATGGACATCCCCAACGCCGTTGCGAACCTGCGCGCCGCGGCTGGCTGGGCCAATCAGCTGGAGGGCCGGACCATCCCCTCCGGCGGTTATTTCGGCGCCAGGACCCTGTCGTATACGGTGCGCGAACCGGTGGGCGTGGTCGGCGCCATCGTCCCTTGGAACTCGCCGTTGATGATCACCGTCTGGAAGCTCGCCGCGTTACTCGCGGCAGGCTGCACGGTGGTCATCAAGCCTGCGGAAGAAACCCCGCAATCGGCCCTGCACCTGGCGGCGCTGGCCCAGGAAGCGGGCTTCCCCGACGGGGTGATCAACGTGGTCACCGGTTACGGCGATGAAGTCGGCCGTGCCCTGTGCGAACACCCCCACGTTGCCAAGATCAGCTTCACCGGCAGCCCCGAAGCGGGTCGCGAAATCCAGCGCAGCGCCGGTGTGCTGTTCAAGCGCGTCGCCCTGGAGCTGGGCGGCAAGAGTCCGCAGATTGTCTTCGACGACGCCCCCTTCGACGATGCGCTGCGCGGCTGCTCGCTCGGCCTGTTCGTCAACCAGGGACAGATCTGCGCGGCCGGCTCGCGCATCCTGGTCCAGCGCGGCATCGCGGAGCGCTTCGCCGCGGCGCTTGCCGATGCCGCGCGAGCGGTCAAGGTCGGCGATCCTCGGCATCCCGACATACAGATGGGACCGGTGGCCAAGAAAGCCCAGTTCGAGCGCGTCAACCGGTACATCCAACTGGGCATCGAACAAGGCGCCACGCTGTTGGCTGGCGGCGTATCGACGCCCGAACGGGGCTGGTTTGTCCAACCGACCATCTTTGCCAATGCACGCAATGACATGGCAATCGCCCGGGACGAGATCTTCGGCCCGGTCGGCACCGTGATCACTTTCGACAGCGAAGACGAGGCTCTGGCGCTGGCCAACGATTCCGCCTACGGCCTCGCGGCGACGGTCTGGACCAACGACCTGGCAAAAGCGCATCGCGTGGCTGGCGCGGTGAAGGCCGGCGCCGTGGGCGTCAACTGCTGGAGTCCGCTGGACGCCAACCTGCCGTGGGGCGGGGTGAAAGCCAGCGGCATTGGCCGTGAAGGCGGATTTGCCGGCGCGTTGGCCTACACCGAAGAGAAAGTCATCACCGTATTGCTGCCCACCTGACAGCCATCCCTGCACTGACCGAGCGACCCTCGATGCGCTGATTAGCCGAGGGGCGCTCAGGTGCATTTTTGTTACCGATGGAGAGACCGCGATGAATCCGGCAAATCAAACAGCTGTTGATCGGTATCCGACGTCCCTGCGACTCCTGCATTGGGTGCGCGCCGTGCTCATCGCTGGCCTGCTCTGGGCAGGCTGGCACATGACCGGGCTGGATGACGAAGTGGCGAGCAAGTACGAGCTTTATTATCCGTGGCACAAATCGTTCGGGGTATTGGCATTTTTGCTGGCGCTGGTCCAGATCGTCTTGCGCGTGCGAACCCCCAGGCTGCCGCAGCCTCCGGAATCATTGGCGCGCTATGAGCGGGTTTCGTCAAGACTTGCCCACCGCACCTTGTACGCGCTGCTGGTGATCGTGCCGTTGATGGGCTATTCGATGTCGAGTACCTACACGATGAGCGACGGGGTGTTCTTCTTTGGCGTGAACCTTCCGGAGCTGCTTGGAAAAAACGACGATTGGTTCGTCGTCTTCCAATGGCTGCACAAGGTGCTCGCCTACACGCTGCTCGGCCTGATCCTGCTGCACGTTGCCGGCGCGCTGAAGCACCGGTTCCTCGACCGCGATCCCCGAAGCGACGTGCTGCGCCGCATGCTCTGACGGCCCTGCACGTCATTATCGGACACGGTGAGTCCTGGCTTATGCGTTCACATCAACGACCGTACGCCCGCGCACCTTGCCTTGCAGCACCTGAGCGGCGACCTCCGGAACCTGCGCCAGGCCGACGACCTGGGTGGTGCGGGCGAGCTTGTTCACATCGAGATCCCGGGCCAGTCGCGCCCATGCCTGCAGGCGGACGTCTTGGGGAGCGTTCACCGAGTCGATACCGGCGAGGGTTACGTTGCGCAGGATGAAGGGCAGCACCGAGCCGGGCAGATCCGCGCCCTGGGCCAGGCCGAAAGCGGCGACAACGCCACGATATCGAGTCTGTGCCAAGGCATTGACCAGGGTATGGCTGCCGACCGAGTCGATGACGCCGGCCCAGCGCTCCTTGGCAACCGGAGCGCCCGGTTCGGACAAGGTATGGCGATCGATGATCTCGCAGGCACCTAGATCGCGCAGATAATCGGCTTCTTCCTGACGGCCGGTCGAGGCAATCACCCGATAGCCCAGGCCCGACAACAGTGCGATTGCAACCGAGCCCGCGCCGCCGTTGGCTCCGGTCACCAGGATGTCGCCACGCTCAGGCGTCAGGCCGCCATGCTCCAGGGCCAACACACTGAGCATCGCGGTGTAGCCGGCGGTGCCGATGGCCATGGCCTGGCGGGTCGAAAAAACCTCCGGAACCTTCACCAGCCAGTCGCCGCTCACGCGCGCCTTCTGGGCAAAGCCGCCGTGGTGAGTCTGGCTCAGCCCCCAGCCGTTGAGCAGCACCCGATCGCCGGTCTGAAAAGCGGCATGACTTGAGCTTTCGACAACCCCGGCAAAATCGATGCCGGGAATCAGCGGAAATTGGCGGATCACTGGTGTGCGACCGCTAAGCGCCAAGGCGTCTTTGTAATTGACGGTGGAGTACTCGATCGCGACGGTGACGTCGCCGGCCATCAGGTCCTCATCCTTGAAGTCGACCAGGCGGGTGGAAATCACCTCAGCGGTTTTGGTGCAAAGCAGCGCTTTGAAGGTCATTGTCGGTTTCCTCTTCATTTTGAGCGGATCGGGGCCAACGCAGCGAATGCGGGACGCTGGCCCGACTGGCAATTCATGCGAGCTGCAGGGCCTTGCGGATCCCCGTGTCCAGCACGCCAGCCGGCGCGAAGCGACGCATGAACTGCAACTGCGCGGCTGTCTTGCCGGCGGTGTAACGCAGGCTCGGCCGCTCGGCGCGAGCAGCCTTGAGCACCACGTCAGCCACCACGTCGGGGCCCTCGGCGGTAGCCATCGCCTGGTTGACGACCTTCGTTACCTTAACCCGAATGTCCGCATACACGTCCAGCTTGGCGTCAGCCTGCAGGCTGTTGCTTTCGAATGCCGTGCGCGTATAGCCGGGCTCGATGACGACCACTCGGATGCCATGGGTACGCAACTCGTGATCCAGCGCTTGAGAATAGCCATCCACCGCATGTTTGCTGGCCACATAGAGCGCCACATAAGGTACGGATACGACACCAAGAATGGAGCCGATGTTGATGATTCGACCGCTGCCCTGACGTCGCATGTGGGGCACAACGGCGCGGGTCATGCGCACGACACCGAGGAAATTGGTATCGAAGACGGCCTTGGCCTGCTCGATCGAGCTTTCTTCCGCCGCGGCCGGGGCGAGTCCGAAACCGGCATTGTTGATCAGCAAATCGATCCGCCCTTCCCGCCGCAGCAGCTCGGCGACAGCGGTTTCGACGCTGGCGTCGTCGGTCACGTCCAGGGCCAGCATTGCATACGCCTGATGCTCAGCGCGGGTTCCGCGTCGACTGGTGCCGTAGACGTTGTAGCCGGCGGCCACGAGCTTGTTGGCAATGGCCTCACCGATGCCGGACGAAGCGCCAGTCACCAACGCTACGGGTTTAGTGGTGGTCATGAATTTTTCCTCGGCTACCTGGTTGGGCCGGCATCGATGCGTGTCGGGTGAATCTATGATGATGATCATAATCGTAGGCGTCAAGATTTTTGATTTGGATCGACATCCAAACGACTGGGCTGGTTTGTTTCTATCCGCGGATTCACCGTTACCGGCTGGATGATCTATACCTACAGCAACGCGCACCCGGACCACACGACAATCAAGAAAGCCCGGGGAAGACAACTGACCTGTCAGGGAAACGCCGCCCTGGGCGCGGAGGCCCGCGACATGCTCCCGGCGCCGGACAGGTAGAATGGCGCCCCCTTTTAACGCCTGAAGTATCGACCATGAGCCGGATCCAACGCGTACTGAATGGCCGTCCCAAAGCGTATGCCCGGCTCTGGCTGCTCCTGCTGGCGTTGGTTATCCCTCCAGCGCACGGTGAACCGCAAGTCATCGAGCTGCACATCCCGGACGCACCGCCGCTGACGTTCATCAACGACCCCAGGGGGTACGGCATCGTCGGCGACGTCGCGGTGCAGGCGATTACCCGGGCCGGGTACAGGCCAAAGATCCATCTGCTGCCCTGGGCCAGGGCACAGAAACATGTCAGCGAAGAACACGACTACCTGATAGCTCCCTTGTCGCGCATTCCCGTGCGCGAGGAGCGCTTCACCTGGATCGCTTCGATCATGCCCATGGAGCGCGCCTTCTTCAGCCTCGACCGGCAGGTCACCAGTTTCGCCCAGGCGAAAGACACCTACCGCAAGATCGGCGTCGGCCTGGGCAGTGCACAAGAGGACATCCTGCGTGCCGAAGGCTTCAGCGACGAGCAGATCTACCCGCTGGCCATCGGTGACAACCCTGCCCAGATGCTCTTGATGGGACGCATCGATGCCTGGTTCAACGGTGTCCCGGAGAGCCGCTACATCTGGCCGAAGGTGTCCAGGCGCAAACTGCTGATGAGCCCGGTGGGCAGCAGCGCCGACCTCTATCTGGCGTGTTCCAGGCGCTGCTCCGAAAAAATCGTCGAAGACCTGCGTGGGGCCGTGGAGGCGCTGCGCAAGGACGGCACGATCAAGCAGATACGTGAGGTCTATCTGCCTGACTAGGTAGCCGGCTGGCACCGATCCGCTGCACAGTTGCCGTATGCCATGGCTCGTCAATGGCTTATATCATTCCGAATGATAGTTACCTTTGCTTCATTCGATTCGTTCCTTTCAGCCTTGCCACGCATCATCCGCCCATCTCAATACACTTGGCGGATGCTATCCATGGAACATTCACTTTCTAAATTGCGCTTTCCCCTGGCACTGTTGGCAGTGCTGGTGATCAGCGCGTGCGGCAAGACCCCCGACACGGCAGCTTCGATGCCGGCGGCCAAAGTCAGTGTGGCCAAGGTACTGGAGCAACCCGTCAACGAATGGGACGAGTTCACCGGGCGCCTCGAAGCGCCGGAAACCGTCGAGATCCGCCCGCGCGTTTCCGGGCAGATCGATGAAGTCGCCTTCACCGAAGGCGCGCTGGTCAAGAAAGGCGACCTGCTGTTCCAGATCGACCCGCGCCCGTTCCAGGCTGAAGTGCGTCGTCTCGAAGCCCAGCTCGCCCAGGCTCGTGCCACCGCGACCCGCAGCGAGAACGAAGCCCAGCGTGGCGAACGCCTGCGCTTGAGCAATGCGATTTCCGCTGAACTGGCGGATTCGCGCACCACCGCGGCCCAGGAAGCCCGCGCCGCCGTGGCCGGCATCCAGGCGCAACTGGACCTGGCCAAGCTGAACCTGAGCTTCACCCGGGTTACTTCGCCCATCAACGGCCGTGTCAGCCGGGCGGAAATCACCGCCGGCAACCTGGTGACCGCCGACGTCACGCCGCTGACCAGCGTGGTCTCTACCGACAAGGTCTACGCCTACTTCGACGCCGACGAGCGCGTCTTCCTCAAGTACACCCAACTCGCCCGCCAGGGCCAGCGCGGCCAGGCCACGCCGGTCTACATGGGCCTGTCCAACGAGGAAGGCAACCCGCACCTGGGCCAGATGAACTTCGTCGACAACCAGGTCAATCCGCAGACCGGCACCATCCGTGGCCGCGCGGTGTTCGACAACAAGGACGGCGCCTACACCCCTGGCCTGTACGCCCGACTGAAACTGGTGGGCAGCGGCACCTACTCCGCCGTGCTGATCAACGACGAAGCCGTCGGCACCGACCTGGGCAAGAAATTCGTGCTGGTGATGGACGCCGACAACAAGCCGGCGTACCGCGCCGTCGAGCTGGGGCCGAAGATCGAAGGCCTGCGCATCGTGCGCAACGGCCTGAGCAAGGACGACACCATTATCGTCAAGGGGCTGCAACGGGCCCGTCCGGGTTCGCCGGTCACGCCTGAAACCGTGCCGATGGCCAGCGAGCAAACCCTCGCCGCCCTGGCACAACAACGTAAAGCGCTCGAAGCCAGCAACCTGCCCCAGGTCGCGCCCAACAAGGCAGCGTCCGGCTCGGCAGGCAAACTGGCCTCTGCGTCCCCACGCGGTTAAGGGACTGAACTCAAGATGAAATTTTCCCAGTTCTTCATTTCGCGGCCGATCTTCGCAGCGGTGCTTTCGCTGCTGATCCTGATCGCCGGTGCGATCTCGCTGTTCCAGTTACCGATCAGCGAATATCCCGAAGTCGTGCCGCCGACCGTGGTCGTGCGCGCCAACTTCCCCGGTGCCAACCCCAAGGTCATCGGCGAAACCGTCGCCGCGCCTCTGGAGCAAGCCATCACCGGTGTCGAGAACATGCTCTACATGTCCTCGCAGTCCACCGCCGACGGCAAGATCACTCTGACCATCACCTTCGCCCTGGGCACTGACCTGGACAACGCCCAGGTGCAGGTACAGAACCGCGTCACTCGCACCGAGCCCAAGTTGCCCGAGGAAGTGACCCGGATCGGCATCACGGTGGACAAGGCCTCGCCCGACCTGACGATGGTCGTGCACTTGACCTCGCCGGACAAACGCTACGACATGCTTTACCTGTCCAACTACGCCTTGCTCAACATCAAGGATGAGCTGGCGCGCCTCGGCGGCGTCGGTGATGTGCAGTTGTTCGGCATGGGCGATTATTCCCTGCGGGTCTGGCTCGACCCGAACAAGACCGCGTCGCGCAACCTGACCGCCACCGACGTGGTCACGGCGATCCGTGAACAGAACCGCCAGGTTGCCGCCGGTGCCCTGGGCGCGCCTCCCGCGCCGAATGCCCAGGCATTCCAACTCTCGGTCAACACCCAGGGGCGCCTGGTCAGCGAGGAGGAGTTCGAGAACATCATCATCCGCTCCGGCGCCAATGGTGAAATCACTCGCCTGAAAGACATCGCCCGGGTGGAGCTGGGTTCCAGCCAATACGCCCTGCGCTCGTTGCTCGACAACCAGCCGGCGGTGGCGATCCCGATCTTCCAGCGCCCTGGTTCCAACGCCATCCAGATTTCCAACGATGTGCGCGAGAAAATGGAGGAGCTGAAGAAAGGCTTCCCGGCCGGCATGGACTACAGCATCGTCTATGACCCGACGATCTTCGTGCGCGGCTCCATCGAAGCGGTGGTGCATACCCTGTTCGAAGCGCTGATCCTCGTGGTGCTGGTGGTGATCCTGTTCCTGCAGACCTGGCGCGCCTCGATCATCCCGCTGGTGGCGGTGCCAGTGTCGCTGATCGGTACCTTCGCGGTCATGCACCTGTTCGGCTTCTCACTCAACGCGCTGTCGCTGTTCGGGCTGGTACTGGCCATCGGGATCGTCGTCGACGATGCCATCGTGGTGGTGGAGAACGTCGAGCGGAACATCGGCCTCGGGCTTACGCCGGTGGAAGCCACCAAGCGTGCCATGGGTGAAGTGACCGGGCCGATCATCGCAACGGCTCTCGTACTGTGTGCGGTGTTCGTTCCCGCCGCCTTCATCAGCGGCTTGACCGGGCAGTTCTATAAACAGTTTGCCTTGACCATTGCCATCTCGACGGTGATCTCGGCGTTCAACTCGCTGACCCTGTCGCCAGCCCTGGCCGCGGTATTGCTCAAGAGCCATGACGCGCCGAAGGACCGTTTCTCGCGGTTCCTCGACAAGATTTTCGGCGGCTGGCTGTTCCGACCGTTCAACCGCTTCTTCGACCGTGCCAGCCACAGCTATGTGGGCGCCGTTGGCCGTGTGATCCGCAGCAGCGGCATTGCCCTGATCCTTTACGCAGGCCTGATGGTCCTGACCTTCTTCGGTTTCTCCAGCACGCCGACCGGTTTCGTACCCGGCCAGGACAAGCAATACCTGGTGGCCTTCGCGCAACTGCCGGACGCCGCGAGCCTGGACCGCACCGAAGATGTAATCAAGCGCATGTCCGAGATGGCCCTCAAGCAGCCGGGCGTCGAAAGCGCGGTGGCCTTCCCCGGCCTGTCGATCAACGGTTTCACCAACAGCCCGAACGCCGGCATCGTCTTCGTGACCCTCAAGCCTTTTGATGAGCGCAAGGACCCGAGCATGTCGGCCGGTGCCATCGCCGGTGCGTTGAACGGCCAGTATTCGGAGATCCAGGAAGCCTACATGGCGATCTTCCCGCCGCCGCCGGTACAGGGCCTGGGCACGATCGGTGGTTTCCGCCTGCAAATCGAAGACCGGGGCAACCTGGGCTACGACGAGCTGTACAAAGAAACCATGAACATCATCACCAAGAGCCACAACGTGCCGGAACTGGCCGGGTTGTTCACCAGCTACACGGTGAACGTGCCTCAGGTCGATGCCGCCATCGACCGTGAAAAAGCCAAGACCCACGGCGTAGCAGTCAGCGACATCTTCGACACCCTGCAGATCTACCTGGGTTCGCTGTATGCCAACGACTTCAACCGCTTCGGCCGTACCTACCAGGTCAATGTCCAGGCCGAGCAGCAGTTCCGCCTCGAGTCGGACCAGATCGGCCAGCTCAAGGTGCGCAACAACCGTGGCGAGATGATCCCGCTGGCGACCTTCATCAAGGTCAGCGACACCTCGGGGCCGGACCGCGTGATGCACTACAACGGCTTCATCACCGCTGAAATCAACGGTGCCGCCGCCCCGGGCTACAGCTCCGGCCAGGCTGAAAAAGCCATCGAGAAACTGCTCAAGGACGAATTGCCCAACGGCATGACGTACGAGTGGACCGACCTGACCTACCAGCAGATTCTTTCGGGCAACACCGCGCTGTTCGTGTTCCCGCTCTGCGTACTGCTGGCGTTCCTGGTGCTCGCGGCCCAATACGAAAGCTGGAGCCTGCCGTTGGCGGTGATCCTGATCGTACCGATGACGCTGCTGTCGGCGATTACCGGGGTGATCCTTTCCGGTGGCGACAACAACATCTTCACCCAGATCGGTTTGATCGTACTGGTGGGACTGGCCTGTAAGAACGCGATTCTGATCGTCGAGTTCGCCAAGGATAAACAGCTCGAAGGCATGACTCCGCTGGCTGCGGTACTGGAAGCCTGCCGTCTGCGTCTGCGGCCGATCCTGATGACCTCCTTCGCCTTCATCATGGGCGTGGTGCCCCTGGTGTTCTCCAGCGGCGCCGGTGCGGAAATGCGCCACGCCATGGGTGTCGCGGTGTTCTCGGGCATGCTGGGGGTGACCTTCTTCGGCCTGCTGCTGACCCCGGTGTTCTACGTATTGATCCGTAACTTCGTCGAGCGCAGCGAGGCCCGCAAAGCGGCCCGGGCCTTGAAACTGGAGGCGCAACAATGAGCTTGAAAGCGTTCCTGCCGAGCTTGCTGGTCCTGGCATTGACTGCCTGCGCCGTGGGCCCGGATTACCAGGCACCGAAAACGGAGGCGGCCAACATCACCGCCGCCACTGACGGCGCCGCCGGCCAGAAGAACTTCGACCGCACGCGATTCGAAGGTATCTGGTGGCAGCAGTTCGACGATCCGACCTTAAATGCGTTGGTGACTCGCTCACTGGAAGGCAACCGCGAGTTGCGCGTGGCCTTCGCCCGCCTGCGCGCCGCCCGGGCGATTCGCGACGATGCCAGCAATGACGCCATGCCGACCATCACCAGCCGCGCCAGCAGCGAACTGGGCAAAGGCCAGAACCCGATGGGGCAGACCGACGACCGGGTCAACTCCGAGCGTTACGACCTGGGTCTGGACATGGCCTGGGAACTGGACCTGTTCGGCCGCATCCAGCGCAACCTGGAAGCGACCGATGCCGACCAGCAGGCCGCCGAGGCCGATCTCTATCAGTTGCAGGTGAGCATGATCGCCGAACTGGTGGACGCCTACGGCCAGCTGCGCGGCGCCCAGCTGCGGGAAAAAATCGCCCTGGCCAACCTGCAGAACCAGCAGGAATCGCGCAAGATCACCGAAAGCCTGCGTGATGCCGGCGTCGGCGATCAGCTCGATGTGGTGCGTGCCGATGCGCGCCTGGCCGCGGTGGAAGCCAGCGTGCCGCAACTGCAAGCCGAACAGGCGCGCCAACGCAACCGCATCGCGACATTGCTCGGCGAGCGTCCGGACAAGCTGAGCGTGGACCTGAGCCCCAAACAATTGCCGGCGATTGCCAAGGCCCTGCCGATTGGCGACCCCGGACAACTGCTGCAACGCCGTCCGGATGTGCTGAGTGCCGAGCGTCAACTGGCGGCCGCCACGGCGCGCATCGGCGTAGCCAAGGCCGACCTGTTCCCAAGGGTCAGCCTGAGCGGCTTCCTCGGCTTCACCGCCGGGCGCGGCTCGCAGATCGGTTCCTCGGCGGCCAATGCCTGGGCACTGGGTCCGAGCATTACCTGGGCCGCGTTCGACCTGGGCAGTGTGCGGGCGCGCTTGCGCGGTGCCAGCGCCGAAGCTGACGGCGCCCTGGCGAACTATGAACAGCAGGTGCTGCTGGCCCTGGAAGAATCGGAAAACGCCTTCAGCGATTACGGCAAACGCCAACAGCGGCTGATCTCGCTGATCCGCCAGAGCGAATCGAGTCGCGCGGCCGCTGACCTGGCCGAGATTCGTTATCGCGAAGGCACCGAGGATTTCCTCGTGCTGCTCGACGCCCAGCGTGAACGCCTCGCCGCCGAAGATAGCCAGGCCCAGGCCGAAGTGGACCTGTATCGCGGCATCGTCGCGATCTACAAGGCCCTGGGCGGCGGCTGGCAACCGGAAACCGTCGCCAGCAACTGAGCCCTCCCAACCGAGCTCCTTTGGTTGGCCGCAACCAACCAATCCCTTTGCCCCGCGTCTCATTCGGTCGCGGGGCTTTTTTTTTATCGACCAGCGCTTTTGGAATAGCCTGTTGTGGGAGTGAGCCTGCTCGCGATTAGGCCTGCCCAGACACCCCGTACCGCGGGAGCTTGCTCCCGCTCGGCTGCGCAGCAGTCGCAAAACCGGCTGACGCGGTCTGCCTGACGACAACCAGGGCCGGCCTTGTCGGCCAGCGGGAGCAAGCCCCCCCGCCACAGGGTTGTCTGCTATATCGGGTCCATGGCGATGAAATGTCATTGCCTGCCTCACCGCGATCGCGAACAAGCTCGCTCCCTCAAGTCCCCCACCGCTATTCAAGTTTGACTCAAGCCCGGACCTGACCGAAGCTTGCGACATTTCACGCTTCTGGTTACGGATTACCTGAATGTCCTCGTCTCGCCGCTATCTGCTCCTCAGCCTCGCCGTCGTCCTGGCCATCGGTCTCGTCGCGATATGGCTACGCAGCACCACGCCGCAAATCCCCGAAGCAATCAAGCGTGGCTACAGCGAGGCCCTGGACAATGCGCGCAACGGCCAGCCCGGCGCGGCGCGGATGCTTTACCAGCAACTCGGGCGCCCCGACCTTTCGCCCAAGCGCCGCGTACGCTTGCACGCCGAGCTGCCCAACTACCCGAGCCCCCAGGCCCTGAAACTGGCGCAAGCGGACTTGCACAGCGAATCGCCGCAGGTGCGCCGCGCGGCCATCGACAGCATCGTCGGGCTGGTGCCGAACGCCCAGCGCAGCCTGTTGCTCGGCCCGCTCCTGGAGGATAACGAGCCGGACGTCCGATTCGCCGCCGTGAATGCCCTGCTGGGCCTGTCGCCAGATGAACTGGGCCTGTATTTCGGGGCGATGCAGATCGCCGCCGACACCTGGAAGCAGGTACTCAACGACGCTCCGCCCACCACCGAGTCGCTCTATCAGCTCGCCCGGCTGTACCTGCATAACGCTAATCTGAAAAAAGCCCAGCAGGCGCTGGAACAGGCCCTGCGCCTGCAGCCGGACAACCTGCCGGCGCTGGTCATGCAGGTCGATGTGCTGGACCGGCAAGGCCAGGCCGAAGCCGCACGACAGCTGCTCGCCCGGCAGTTGCAAACCCAGCCGGCATCGGCTTATCTGCAACATGCGCTAGGCATGTGGCTGCTCCAGCATGGGCAGACCGAATACGCCGTGCTTGGCCTGGCCAAGGCGGTGGAGCTTGAGCCTGAGAACCGGCATTACCGCTATGACCTGGCGACCACTTTGCACGCCGAGCAGGAGGTGGAAGCCGCGCAGAAACAGCTACAGGAAATCGTCCAGCGTTACCCCGCCGATCGCAAGGCGCGAGTATTGCTGATCAACTACTGGAAGGAGACCGGTCAGTTGCAGCATGTCCAGGTTTTATTGGCCCAACTGGAACAACTGAACCCCGACGACCCCGCGATACAACAAGGCCTGTAGGCCCATTCGCACGGGTGAAAAGTTGTGCAGCAGTGCGCGTTTTGTCAAAGGAAGCGGAACCGCCATCACTGCAAAAGGTCAAGTGTTCAGGCAGTTCATTTTCAGGCGATACCCCGCCTGCTGCCCACTTCCCTAGTCATGAGAGGGTTATTTTTGATTACATCTAACGAGTCGATCAGCGCAAAAGCCGCCACCGGTATCGAAGGGCTGGACGATGTCCTTTCCGGTGGTTTGTCCCGGGGTCACGTGTTTCTCCTGGAGGGAGAACCGGGTACCGGTAAAACCACGGTCGCGTTGCATTTCCTGATGGCCGGCGCCCAGGCCGGCGAACGCTCGTTGTACATCACGCTATCGGAAACCGAGCGTGAATTGCGTCAGGGCGCAGCCTCCCATGGGTGGACGCTGGATGAAAGCATCCATATTTTCGAGCTGACCCCGCCCGAGAGCCTGCTCAATGCCGATCAGCAGCAGAGCCTGCTGTATTCCTCGGACCTGGAGCTGGGGGAAGCGACCCGACAGATTTTCGAAGTGGTGGAGCGCATCAAGCCGACCCGGGTCGTGTTGGACAGCCTTTCGGAGATCCGTCTGCTGGCGCAGAGCTCTCTGCGCTATCGTCGGCAGATCCTCGCGATCAAACACTACTTCGTACGTTATGACGCCACCGTCCTGCTCCTCGATGACCTCACCACTGAGTCTCTGGACAAGACCGTGCACAGCGTGGCCCACGGCGTCATCCGCCTCGAGGAACTGACCCCCAACTACGGTGCCGAACGGCGCCGGCTGCGGGTGGTCAAGTATCGCGGACAGAAATACCGTGGCGGTTACCACGACTTCACCATCATGAGCGACGGCTTGCACGTCTTCCCTCGCCTGGTGGCCGCCGAGCATCGCGGCCAATACCTGCGTCAGCAGCTGTCCAGCGGCATCGCCGAAATGGACGCGCTGTTGGGCGGTGGCATCGAGACCGGCTCCAGCACGCTGATCCTCGGCCCGGCGGGTACCGGCAAATCGCTGATCTCGTTGATCTTTGCCGCAGCTGCCGTGCTGCGCGGCGAAAAAGCTGCGCTGTTCATCTTCGACGAAGAACTGGGCCTGCTGTTCGAGCGCATGAAAAACATCGGCATCGATCTGCACGAATTGCAAAAAACCGGCAACCTGCTGATTGAGCAGGTCGATGCCGCGGAGCTGTCTCCGGGTGAGTTTTCCCATCGCGTGCGCCGTTGCGTCAGTGACGGCAATATCAAAACCGTGGTGATCGACAGTATCAACGGCTACCAGGCCGCCATGCCGGAAGAAAATGCCCTGGTTCTGCACATGCATGAGCTGTTGCTCTACCTCAATCGCAAAGGCGCGGCGACCTTCATGACCGTCGCGCAACACGGGCTGGTGGGCGACATGCAGGCGCCGGTGGACATTACCTACCTCGCCGACACCGTCATCCTGCTGCGTTACTTCGAAGCGCTGGGCAAGGTTCGCCGGGCGGTTTCCATTATCAAGAAACGCACCGGCGCCCATGAGTCGACTATCCGTGAATATCGCATCAGCACGCAGGGCATGACCATTGGCCAACCGCTGGAAGCATTCCAGGGCGTGTTGCGCGGCGTACCGACCTATATGGGCGCGGATAACCCGCTGCTCGGGGATGAGACTCCGTGACGTCGGCCGAGCCACTGTCCGAGCGGGCGCTGATTCTCGCGCCGCTCGGACGGGACAGCCAGATTGCCCTGATGATTCTCAAGGAAGCCGGTTTCAACGGCCTCGTTTGCAGTCACCTGGGCCATTTGTGTGAGGAATTGGGGCAAGGCGCAGGCCTCTTGGTGATTTCATCGGAGGCCCTGGTCGGGCCGGATCTGGAAACCCTGTTCCAGCACATCGAGCAGCAGCCGGCCTGGTCCGATTTGCCCATTGTCCTGCTGACCCATCACGGCGGCCCGGAGCAGAACCCGGTGGCACGCATCGGCGTGCAACTGGGTAACGTGACGTTCCTGGAGCGCCCGTTCCATCCGGTGACGCTGGTCAGCCTGGTGACCACGGCGCTACGCGGACGCCGCAGGCAATACGAAGCACGGGACCGGCTGATCGACCTGAGCAACAGCGAGCTGCGCCTGCAAACAACCCTCGAAACCCTGGAGCAACAGGTCGAGGAGCGCACCGCCCAGCTGCGTCACAATGAAGAAGCCCTGCGCCAGTCACAGAAGATGGAAGCGGTCGGCCAGTTGACCGGCGGCATCGCCCATGACTTCAACAACATGCTCACCGGCATCATTGGTAGCCTCGAATTGCTGCGTCGACGCCTGGCCCGTGGCCGCACCGAAGACCTCGACAGCCTGATCGATCTGGGGGTGACCTCGGCCAATCGGGCGGCGGGCCTGACCCATCGCCTGTTGGCCTTCTCCCGTCGGCAATCGCTGGACTCCAAGGCTGTGCAGATGAACACGCTGGTGCTGTCCATGGGCGAGTTGCTGCAACGCAGCCTTAACGAGAGCATCCGCCTGGAGATGCAACTGGACGAGCAGCTCTGGATCGCCGAAGCCGACCCCAATCAACTGGAAAGCGCCCTGCTCAACCTGGTACTCAACGCCCGCGATGCGATGCCTGGTGGCGGCAAACTGCTGGTGCAAACGTTCAATCGATACCTGGACACCGGCTTCACCGACGCCTACACCAACCTTGAGCCCGGGGACTACGTGGTGTTGAGCGTGCAGGATACCGGTTGCGGCATGCCGGAAGCGGTAATGAACCGTGCGTTCGATCCGTTCTTCACGACCAAGCCTATCGGCCAGGGCACCGGCCTGGGCCTTTCAATGATCTATGGCTTCAGCAAGCAGTCCCGTGGCCACGTGACCATCGACAGCGAGGTCGACAAAGGCACCACCGTGAACCTTTATCTACCGCGCTTTGTTGGCGAGGAGATACACGAACCGGTCGTCGTCACCCAGCAGGCGCCTTATGCGCAGGACGGCGAAACCGTGCTGATCGTCGAAGATGATGCGGCGGTGCGGGTGCTGGTCAGCGCAGTGCTGAGCGAGTTGGGCTACGCCTTCGTCGAGGCCGGCGACGCAAACGCGGCGATGCCGATCCTGCAATCGAACCAGCGCATCGACCTGTTGATCAGCGATGTGGGCCTGCCTGGCATGAATGGACGGCAACTGGCCGAAATCGGCCGGCAGATCCGCCCTGATCTCAAGGTGCTATTCATCACCGGCTACGCCGAACACGCGGCGGTGCGCGGTGGTTTCCTCGACCCGGGCATGCAGATGATCACCAAGCCGTTCACGTTTGATCTGTTGACGGCGAAGGTGCGGGAGATGATCAAGATCTGATTGCCTGGGCGGCGCAGCGGTCGTTATGTGCATATCCGTTGCTGCGGTACCGGTGGCCTAGGGT
>NZ_JBHFJB010000026.1:16278-33210 GCF_057334555.1 Pseudomonas sp. AGC41 | reverse complement strand
ACCGCAGCACTGAATACACGCAGACCTCTAATACTTCCGTATGCCCCCCTCACACCCATGCATACCCCGACTGACCTTGTGTAGAAGTGTCATACACAGAGCCACGCCTTAACCTCTCCCCTAGCGAACCGAAGCTGAATGTGGCCGATGATTCTAACTATCAGGCCCCACACCTTCGGGTACCTCGCAACACGGTCACGCTGAAACCTCAAACAATTCAACGTATCGATTTTCGTCTTCGGGAGCTCATCATGAAACAGCACATCTTGATTGTCGGCGCCGGTTTCGGCGGCATATGGAGCGCACTCGGCGCCGCCCGCCTGCTCGACCAGCATGATCGCAACGACGTACAGATCAGCGTCCTGGCCCCCCAGGCGGAACTGCGTATCCGCCCGCGTTTCTACGAGCCGAACGTCCATACCATGATGGCGCCGTTGGGCGCGCTGTTCGATGCGGTCGGCGTGAACTTCGTCCAGGGCGTGGCCGAGAACATTGATGTCAGCCGCAAGCAAATCAGCTACCGCGGCGTGTCCGGCAGCCTCGCGACACTGGGCTACGACCGACTGGTACTGGCAGCGGGCAGCAAATTGGTTCGCCCCGACCTGCAAGGCATGCTTGAGCATGCGTTCGACGTCGATGAGATCGAGCAGGCAACGCGCCTCGAAGCCCATATCAGTTCGCTTGGGAACCTGCCGGACAGTCCCGCACGCAATACTGTCGTCGTCGCCGGCGGTGGCTTCACCGGCATCGAAACCGCCACCGAAATGCCCGCCCGCCTGCGCGCCGTCCTTGGCAGCGATGCCAATGTCCGCGTGATCGTGGTCGACCGCGGGCACAAAATCGGTGCGGCACTGGGTGAAGGAATCAGCCCTTCGATCATCGAAGCGTCCGAGCACCTGGGCATCGAGTGGGTTCTCAATGCCTCGGTCGAATCGGTGGATGCCGGCGGCGTCACCCTCTCGGATGGCCAGCGCATCGAGTCCAACACCGTCATCTGGACCGTAGGCTTTCGCGCGAGTCCCCTCACCGAGCAGGTGCCCGCAACCCGCGACCGCCAGGGCCGGCTGCATGTCGACGGGCATTTGAAGGTGCTCGGGCAGAACGATATCTACGCCAGCGGCGACGTGGCCTATGCCGCCACCGACGACTTGGGCAACTACGCGGTCATGTCCTGCCAGCATGCCATCGCCCTGGGTCGCTACGCCGGCAACAACGTTGCCGCCGACCTGCTCGGCGTCGCGCCGATGACCTACAGCCAGCCCAAGTACGTGACGTGCCTGGACTTGGGCGCCTGGGGCGCGGTGTACACCGAAGGCTGGGACCGCCAGCTCAAATTGGTCGGCGAGGAAGCCAAGGAGCTCAAGACCCAGATCAACTCAGTGTGGATCTACCCGCCCGCTGCCGATCGGGCCACCGCGTTGGCCGCGGCCGATCCGCTGATTCCGGTAGCCTGACTCACGCGCCCAACCCAGTCAGTCCTCCTTCTGTGCCGGTCTTTCCCAGACGTCCGCCAGGGTCCTTTTGGCGGGCGTTTTTTCTGCCCACGCGACAAACCAGCCTGGATATCGCCACTGCCCAGCAAAATCCGTTGCAACGTCCATCGCCCTGCATGAGCGACACACGGTAAGGTAGGCAAAAATCCGGATCGAGGTGTGTCGTGGCGTCCTACTCCCTGCGTCAGTTGAAGTACTTCGTGACCACCGTGGAATGCGGCAGCGTCGCCGAAGCCTCGCGCAAGCTGTACATCGCCCAGCCATCGATTGCCACGGCGGTAAAAGGCCTGGAGGACAGTTTCGGCGTGCAGTTGCTGATCCGCCATCACGCCCAGGGCGTCTCGTTGACGCCCGCCGGGGCACGTTTCTATCGCAAGGCCCAGGAACTGCTGCGCATGGCCCGGGAGTTCGAGCAGAACGCGCTGGCAGACAACGATGTGGTCAGCGGGCAGATCGACATTGGCTGCTTCGAGACTGTCGCCCCGCTCTATTTGCCACGGCTGATCGCCGGGTTCCGGGAGCGTTTTCCCGGGGTGGAAATCCGCGTGCAGGACGGCGAGCAACAGGAACTGGTCCAGGGCTTGACGGGGGGACGTTTCGACCTGGCGATTTTTTATGAGCACGATCTCGACAGCACCATCGAGACCGAAGCGCTCACCGCGCCGCAGCGGCCCTATGCGTTGCTGCCGGAGGGGCATCGCTTCGCCGATCAGGGTCAGGTGTCATTGCGGGATCTCGCGCTCGAGCCGATGATCCTGTTGGACGTGCAGCCCAGCCGGACCTATTTCGTCAGTATCTTCGAGGAATTGGGCCTGACGCCGAACATCGTTTTCAGTTCGCCCTCCATCGAGATGGTGCGCGGCATGGTCGGCCAGGGATTCGGCTTCGCCGTGCTGGTCACGCGGCCGCAATCGAGCTGCACCTACGACGGGCAGCGAGTGGTGTGCGTCGACATTGCCGAGGACGTGACGGGATCAGCGCTGGTGGCCGGCTGGCTCAAGCGCGCGCACTTGACCAAGCCGGCGCAGCTGTTCGTGGATTATTGCAAGGAGCAGTTCGGCGAATGGCTGGCGTAGGTCACCCTTGCGACCCAGCCACTCCCCCGTGGCGAGGGAGCTTGCTCCCGCTGGGCTGCGAAGCAGCCCCAAAAAAGCCTGACAGGGTCCACCTGTTACACCGCAGGCTCAAACAAAGGGGCTGCTGCGCACCCCAGCGGGAGCAAGCTCCCTCGCCACAAGAGCGATTCGCCAAGGGTTTCAGTGCCTAGCGAGCCGCCCAGGCATTGAAGCGCTGCTCCAGCTCTTCACCATGGTCCACCCAGAACTCGGCATCCACCGCTCGCGCTTGCGCCAGGTTGGCCTCGGCGGTGGGCAATTGCTCGCGTATTTCGGCGGGCAGCAAGGCCAGCGTCTGGCGATGCACCGGTCCATAGGGAATGTTTTCCGAGAAGACTTTCTGCGTCTGCGGTTGGCTGGCAAAGGCTATGAATTTCTCGGCCAGGGCCTTGTTCGGCGTACCTTTGACCACCGCCCAGTATTCTGGGTCATACAGGCTTTGCGGCCAGACGATGCTCAGTTTCATGCCTTCCTTCTGTGCCGAGGCGACGCGCCCGTTGTAGGCGGCGCTCATGGCAACGTCCCCGGCCACCAACCATTGCGCCGGCTGCGCACCGGCCTCCCACCACTGGATGTTCGGCTTGATCTGGTCGAGCTTGGCGAAAGCCCGAGTTACCCCTTCCGGCGTGTTCAACACCTTGTACAGGTCCTCGGTCTTGACGCCATCCGCCAGCAAGGCGATTTCCAGGGTGTACTTGGCGCCCTTGCGCAGTCCGCGTTTGCCCGGATATTCGCTCACGTTCCAGAAGTCCGCCCAGGATCGCGGCGCCTTGGCGAGCTTGCTCTGGTCATAGGCCAGGACCATCGACCAGACATACGTCGCCACGCCGCATTCGGTCAGCGCACCCGGAACAAAATCCGCAGCGTTTCCGGTCGCCGCCGGGTCGAGTTTTTCGAACAGACCTTCCTCACACCCGCGCAGCAGCTCGGGGCTTTCCACCTCGACCACATCCCAACTGGTGTGGCCGGCCGCGACCATGGCCTTGATCTTCGACAACTCGCCGTTGTATTCGCCGGCGACGATGTTTCCTGCACCGCTGGCGTTGAAAGGTTGGAAGTAGGCCTTGTCCTGGGCCAACTTGGTGGCGCCGCCGAATGAGATCACGGTCAGGCTTGTTGGCGCGGCCAGGACGCTGCTGCTCAGCAACGCCAGGGCACACGCAATGTTGCAACGCAAGGATATGGACATGAAGGGGTTCCTCGAAAATGCCGGCTCGCCCGCACGAGCCGGCGACGGGGCTCAGAGGTGACCGTAAGCGCGGGCGGTGCGGTCTACAGCGGTAGCAAAATCATTCATCCTGGACTCCTTTTCTCGGTCACAGGCCATCGGGTTCGCTCAAATGCTTCGCCAGGCGGTCCATCAATCGGTCGCAGGCAGCCATTTGCTCAACGCTCACGTATTCGTCGGGCTTGTGCCCCTGGTCCATGCTGCCGGGCCCGCAAACCACCGTCGGGATACCGGCCTGATCAAACAGCCCACCTTCGGTGCCGAACGCCACGGTGCCGAACGCGTCGCTGCCACACAGCCGGGCTATGAGACGCGCGGCTTCGCTGTCCGGCGCAGTCGCCAGGCCCGGGTAGGCGGACAGGTGTTCGAAACGAATCGCGGTGTCGGCGCTAACCGCGCTCATCCTCGGCAGCAGCGCCTGTTCGGCGTAATCCTGCAATTTCTCGACCACCCCCTGCGGGGCGAAATCCGGCAAGGCGCGCACCTCGAAATCGAAGCGGCAGTCGGCCGGAACGATGTTCAATGCGGTTCCGCCCTGGATCATGCCGACCTGCACGGTCGAGTACGCCGGATCAAAGCGCCCGTCGTGTCGCGACGGTTCGGCCAGCTCGGCACCGATCTCGCCCAGGCGACCGATCAGGCGCGCCGCCTGCTCGATGGCGTTGACTCCATAGGGCGCGTAGGCCGAGTGACACGGTGCGCCTCGGACGTGGCAACGCATCGCCAGTTTGCCTTTATGACCGAGCACCGGCTGCAGCTCGGTGGGCTCACCGATCAGGCACAAGGCCGGTTGCGGGATGCGTTGCGGCAGCACCTCCAGCAGACTGCGCACGCCCAGGCAACCGACTTCTTCGTCATAGGAAAACGCCAGGTGCAGCGGGCGCCTGAGCGGGCTGGCCAGGAATGTCGGCACCGCTGCCAGCACCGAGGCCAGGTAGCCTTTCATGTCCGCCGTACCACGCCCGAACAGCTTGCCGTCCATCTCGCTCAGGCAGAACGGATCAACCGTCCAGGCCTGGCCATCCACCGGCACCACGTCGGTATGCCCGGACAACACCACCCCGCCAGGCACCGACGGGCCGATGCTCGCCAACAGGTTGGCCTTGGTGCGCTCGGCGTTGTAGATCAACTCGCTGTTCACGCCCAAGCCTTGCAGGTAATCGCCCACGAACTCGATCAGCGCCAGGTTCGAATCACGACTGACCGTGGCAAAGCCCACCAGCTCGGCGAGCAGCGCGCGACTGCGCAACTCACTCATCGCCCGGCACCCCGTAGCTTGGTGCCAGGGTCGGGTTGAGTGCACGGGTCAGGTAGTCCTGCAGTTGCGGTTGATAGGCGAGCCAGAGTTTTTCCAGTTCGCCGATGGGATTTTCGTCGGCCCAGTCCACCCGCAGATCGACGATGGGCCAGGTCAGGTCGTCCACCACCGACAGCGCTGCCGAATGCACCGCACCGGCCTCTCCACCTGCGGCCTGCCCAGCCTGCAATGCCCCAAGCAGGCGTGACGCGAGACTGCCCTCGCCCTGCTCGAACGCCGCGACCATGGCCGCGATGACTCCGTCCCCTGCCAACAGGTTGCCGGCCGCCACACACTGTTCACCTGGCTGGGCGCCGTGGATGCCCAAGGCGTGGCGACCGCTGAAGACCGCCGTACGTCCCTGGGCATCCACCACCGCGACCTGGCGATATTCGCTATAGCCGTTACGCGCCAAGGCGTGATCCAGCGCCTCTTGCGCCGTCTGGCCGGCGGCCAGTTCATCAAGAATCAGCGGCCCCAGGGCCGGCAAGGTGATGTTCTGGCTCGACACGGCACCGGCACCCGCCCGCAGCCAGGGGCAACGGGCGCCGACGGCGATGCTCGATGAACTGATGGCGATGCCCAGCTGGCCGGTCTCGGCGCAGCGTCCGACGATGGAAAACGTCATGTCGTGCTCCTTATTCGGGAATGACCGCAATCACGTCGATTTCCATCAGCCACTGCGGCTGGCCGAGGGCGCTGACCACCAGCCCGGTGGAAATCGGGAACACGCCCTTGAGCCATTTGCCGACCTCCTGGTACACCGGCTCGCGGTAGCGTGGGTCGATCAGGTAGGTGGTGGTCTTGACGATATGGCTCAGGTCGCTGCCGGCTTCCTCCAGCAGTTGCTTGACGTTGCGCATGGCCTGTTCGGCCTGGGCCCGTGGATCGCCGAGGCCCACCAGTTGGCCGTTGAAGTCAGTGCCGACCTGACCGCGCACGTACACGGTATTGCCGGCGCGAACCGCCTGGCACAGGTCGTTGTCCAGCGTCTGGTTCGGATAGGTGTCTTTGGTGTTGAACATGCGGATGCGAGTATGAGTAGGCATCAACGGACTCCCATGAGGCTGGTTTTCGAAGGTTGCGACTGGCGCTGGGAGGCATCCCGGTAGTCGAGATACGTGCGCTGCTTGATGATGTGCTCGCTGATGTGCCGGGCGTCGTGCCACACGCCCCAGATGAACGCCGAGCCCCGCCGCGACAGCCACGGCAGGCCGACAAAATAGAGGCCCGGCTCGCTGCAGACCCCGCGCTGATGCCGTGGTTTGCCGTCGGCTTTGAACGCATCGACCTTCAGCCAGCTGTAATCCACCGAATACCCGGTGGCCCAGATGATGGTGCTGATGCCCGCCTCGAGCAGATCCAGTTCCAGGATCGGCTGGGTCATGCATTCGGGGTCGGGCAACAGCCTACGTGCCTCGGGCTCGGGCGGCAGGTCCAGGCCGTTGCGCTCGATGTAGGCATCGGCGGCGTCAAGCAACGCCAAGTAATTTTCATCGCCACGGGCAATGTTTTCATTCAGGTTGAGTTCAAAACTTACCGTGCTGCCGTTGAACGCCCGGGTCAGCCCCACCAGCGTGATGCCCTCATGGGCCAGCCGCCGGAAATCCACGGTGTGCCCGCCCCGCGCGCCACTGACGGCGATGGTCACGTGCTCCTTGCCCGGCTTGACCGCTTCGGCATCCCACTCGCCCAGCACCCCCAGCCACCAGCAGAAATCGCGGTTGCGATAGGCCCGCGGCGGGCGATCATGGGCGCCCACCGAGAGGTAGACCCGCTTGCCGGCGCGCTGCAATTCATCGGCGATCTGCACCCCCGACGACCCGGCGCCGACCACCAGCACGGCGCCTTCGGCCAACTGCGCGGGGTTGCGATATTGCGCCGAATGAATCTGCGTCACCGTAGCCATGTCAGGCGCGATGGGCGGGATGACCGGCCGCTGAAATGGCCCGGTGGCGACCACCACGTTGATAGCCTCGATTCGGCCGTCCGACGTTTTAATGGTGAAGCCCGGGCGACCGGCATTGCGCTCGACGCTGCGCACCTCCACCCCGGTGCGGATCGGTGCATCGAATTTGCGCGCGTAGGCTTCGAAGTACTCGGCCACCTGGTCCTTGGAAGCAAAGGCGTCCGGATCGAGCCCGTCGAATTCCAGCCCTGGAAAACGGTCATGCCAGGCCGGGCCATTGGCAACCAGCGAATCCCAGCGTGCCGTGCGCCAGGCTTCGGCAATGCGATTGCGCTCCACCACCAGATGCGGCACGCCTTGGCGGCTCAAATGTTCACTCATGGCGACACCGGCCTGGCCGGCGCCTATTACAAGCGTATCGATACGTAGGGTTTCAACGGGCATGTCTGGGCACTTCCGGCAGAGGGTCTGGTTCAGGTCGGCATGGCGCCGCCTCGGGTTCTGATTTCTTGTTGTTCGAAACGAGCTGTCGAGGCGATTGTGTTGGCAGGCGGGGATTTGCGAAACGAGGCTTTTTATTGCGGCTGGGAAGGAAAAAACTGGCAGGCCAAGGACTGCGCCAAGCAAGCGCGGCGCGGACAAAAACGGGCAGATAAACGCGCTTTAACGGTGCATTCAGACCGGTCGAGCCGGAAACGCCTTGAGCTCAAGATTTCGTGGGTTGGCGTTGAAATGGCCGGGTATCCAGCCACGCCTGATCTCAAATTGTACAAAAACGTAAAATACTTATACAAAACGCTTTAACTCGTACAACTCATGCAGTACGCTCCGAAAACTTGTACATAAAAAACATTATGTACAACTTTCGGAGCCTGACATGTCCGCCTTCCTCAAGGGTTTCGCCCACGTCTTCGCCGATCTGGACGCCAGCCGCCTGGACCAGCTCGACCGGCTCTACAGCGCCGGCGTCGTGTTCCAGGATCCGTTGCATCGGATCGAAGGCCTGCCCGCCCTGCGCGAGTATTTCGCACAGCTCTACGCCAATGCCAGCGAGCTGCACTACGACTTCCACGGTTACGATGAAACCGCTCCCGGCGCTGGTTATCTGCGCTGGACGCTGCGTTTTCGTCATCCACGTTTGAACGGCGGAGCGCCAGTCGAATTGCCCGGCTGCAGCTACCTGCGCTGGAACGACCGGGTCTATCTGCACCGGGACTTCTTTGACGCCGGCGCCCTGCTCTACGAGCACTTGCCGGTGTTCGGGCCACTCATTCGCTGGCTGAAGCGGAGGCTGGCATGAGCCGCATCTGGCTGACCGGCGCAAGCAGCGGCATCGGCGCCGAACTGGCGAAGGTGTTGCTTGAACAAGGTCACCGGCTGGCGTTGAGCGCGCGGCAAGCCGGCCCGCTGCAAGCATTGGCCGAGCGTTATCAGGATCAGGTCCTGGTGCTTCCGGGTGACTTGACCGACCGGGATCAGGTAGTCGCGATCATCCAGCACATCAACCGCGAATGGGGCTCCCTCGATCAGGTGATTCTCAACGCCGGCACGTGCGAATACCTGGAGCCGGGGCACTTCGACGCACGCCTGGTGGAACGGGTACTCAATACCAATCTGCTGGGCATCTGCCACTGCCTGGAAGCCGCCCTGCCTTTGTTGCGTCGAGGCCAGAACCCGCATCTGGTCGCGGTGTGCAGCGCGGTGACCTGGCTGGCCCTGCCGCGCGCCGGTGCCTACGGCGCGTCCAAGGCCGCCCTGCGTTACTTGTTCGAATCGTTACGGATCGACCTGGCCGCCGAAGGCATCGACGTCACGCTGGTGAGCCCCGGATTCGTCGATACGCCACTGACCCGGCGCAATGACTTTCCGATGCCCATGTGCTGGCCGGCCGAACGCGCGGCCCGGCACATCGCACGGCGACTGCCTGCCCGCCCTCTGGAAATCGCGTTTCCGGGGCTGTTCATTGTGGTCATGCGTCTGCTCGGGCACCTGCCCGCACGCTGGCGGCTGGCGCTCGGCCGGCGCCTGGCGCGCAAATCCGGGGAGGCTTGAAGCATGCGCATCGCAATCATCGGCAGCGGTATTTCGGGTCTCACCTGCGCCTATCTGTTGTCTCGCCAGCATCAGGTCAGCCTGTTCGAAGCCGACAACCGGATCGGCGGGCACACCCATACGGTGGATGTCGAATGGGCGGGACAGCGCTACGGCGTCGACACCGGTTTTATCGTGTACAACGACTGGACTTACCCCAATTTCATTCGCCTGATGGACCAGTTGGGCGTGGCTTCACGCCCGACGGAAATGAGCTTTTCGGTGCATCACCCGGCGAGCGGCCAGGAATACAAGGGCCATACCCTGAGCAGCCTGTTCGCCAGGCGACGCAACCTGCTGTCGCCGGGGTTCTGGGGCATGCTCCTGGACATTCTCCGGTTCAACCGCCAGGCGACCGCAGACCTGCTGGCGCAGCGCATCGATGCCTCGACGCGGCTGGGAGATTACCTGCACGCACAAGGTTATGGCCGACGTTTCATCGAGCAATACATCGTGCCCATGGGATCGGCGATCTGGTCGATGTCACCGGCTGGAATGATGGAGTTCCCACTGCAGTTTTTCCTGCGCTTCTGTCACAACCACGGCCTGCTGTCGGTTAATCAGCGTCCGCAATGGCGGGTGATCGAAGGCGGCTCGCGCGGCTATATCGAGCCGTTGTGCGCGGGTTTTCGCGAGCACATTCACCTCAATTGCGCGGTGCGCCGGGTAAGCCGCGACGCCGATGGCGTCACCGTGCACAGTCATCGTGGTAGCGAGCGGTTCGACAAGGTGGTATTTGCCTGCCACAGCGACCAGGCGCTGGCTTTGCTGGAAACGCCCAGCGTCGCTGAAGCCGAGGTGCTCGGTGCGCTGGCCTACGCCCGCAACGAGGTGCTGCTGCATACCGATACCCGCCTGTTGCCGCAGCGCCAAAAGGCCTGGGCGAGCTGGAACTACCGGCTTGGCGGCCCGCCCGAGGCGCCGGCCGCACTGACCTACAACATGAACATTCTCCAGGGCCTGGATGCCCCCGTGACGTTTTGCGTGAGCCTCAACCAAAGCGAGTCGGTGGACCCGGCCCAGGTACTCGCGCGCTTCGACTACGCCCATCCCCAATACAGCCTTGCCGGCGTAGGCGCACAGGCACGCCAGGGCGATCTGCAAGGACGCCAGCACAGCTATTTCTGCGGGGCCTACTGGGGCAACGGTTTTCATGAGGATGGCGTGGTCAGCGCGCTTGCCGTGGCGCGGCATTTCGGAGAAACGCTTTGAATAGCAGCCTGTGTCACGGCTGGATCGGCCACCGGCGCCAGACGCCACGGGTGCACGCGTTTCGCTACCCGATCGGCATGCTTTACCTGGACCTCGCCGAGCAGGAACAGGTGCTCGGCCTGTCGCGTTTGCTGCGCCAGTGGCGCATGGCCCCGTTGTGCTGGCGAGAACGTGATTACCTGCCGGCCCTGACCGGTGAAGGTATTCCGCTGATCCAAGCGGTGCGGACGATCGTCGAGCAGGCTCTGGGATCAGCTCCCCAAGGCGCAATCCACCTGCTGACCCAACCGCGCAGCTGGGGCCTGTCGTTCAACCCGGTGAGCTTCTATTTCTGCCACGAAGCCGACGGACGCCTGGCGGCGATTCTCTGCGAAGTGCGCAACACCCCCTGGCGCGAGCGCCACCATTATGTGTTGCCGGCAAGCCCCGGCGAGCCCCATGCGTTCCAGGTCGCCAAGGCATTCCACGTCTCGCCGTTCCTGCCACGGGACATGGATTACCGCATGCGCTTCTTGATCCAGGACACCCGCATCCGCGTACGCATGGAGAACTGGCGTGCTGGTCAGAAGGTGTTCGAGGCCGACTTGGCGCTGCACCGTGCGCCCCTGGACGCACCGGCATTGCGTCGTTATTTCCTGGCCTTCCCATGGATGAGCCTGCGCACCGTAAGCGCCATTTACTGGCAGGCGCTGCGCCTGCTTTTCAAACGCACGCCCGTGCACGACCACCAGGCCAGCCACGGCGACCTGAGTGTCGGCGAACCTGTCCATGAGGATCCTGACGATGTCCGAACCCACCCTGAGCGTCACTAAGGCCAGCGGTATCTGCCCATTGAGCGGCGGTCTGTTCAAACAGGCCGTACTCGCGCAACTGCGCCGTTTGCGTCATGGCCACCTGCGCCTGATGCTGGAGGGCGAGCCGCTGAGCTTCGGCGACGCGACCAGCCCATTGGTGGCCGACATCGAGATACTCGACAATGCCGTTTGGGGCATGGTCGCTGGCAACGGTTCGATCGGTGCCGGCGAGGCTTACATTCAGGGTTACTGGCGCAGCAATGACTTGACTTCCGTCACCCGCCTGTTCGTCGCCAATCTCAGCGTGCTCGACGCGCTGGACAGCGGCCTCGCTCGCCTGGGGCGGCCGTTGCTGCGCGGGTTGCACTGGCTCAACCGCAACAGCCGCAAAGGCTCGCGGCGCAACATCATGGCCCACTACGACCTGGGCAACAGCCTGTTCGAACGCTTGCTGGACCCGACCATGATGTATTCGGCGGCCATGTTCGAAAACCCCGAACAGAGCCTCGAACAGGCGCAGATCAATAAACTCCAGCGCATCTGCCGCAAGCTCGACCTGCGCCCGGGCGACCATTTGCTGGAGATCGGCACCGGTTGGGGCAGCCTGGCCATCCATGCCGCCACCCACTACGGCTGCCGGGTCACCACCACCACGCTTTCCGAGGAGCAATACGCGCACACATGCCAGCGTGTCGAGGCGCTCGGCCTGCAACAGCGCATCGAAGTGCTACGCAAGGACTACCGCGACCTGGAGGGACGCTTCGACAAACTGGTGTCGATCGAAATGATCGAAGCGGTCGGCCATCGCTACCTGCCCGAATACTTCCGCTGCTGCGCCGCGCTGCTCAAGGACGACGGGTTGATGCTGTTGCAAGCCATCACCATCCGCGACCAGCGTTACGAGCAGGCCCGCCGCTCGGTGGATTTCATCCAGCGCCACATCTTCCCAGGCGGCGCGTTGCCCTCGCTGTCGATCCTGCTGCAGACCGCGAGCACCCAGACGCCGCTCAACCTGTTGCATCTGGAGGACTTCGGCGAGCACTACGCGCGCACGCTCCGTCACTGGCACGATAACTTCCGGCAATCGCGCCAGGCCTTGCTGGAGCTGGGTTATGACGAGACGTTCCAGCGCCTGTGGGAGTTCTACCTGTGCTACTGCGAAGGCGGATTCCAGGAGCGTGCGATCGGTGTCGCGCAACTGCTGTTCGCTGCGCCAGCGGCGCGCCCGGTGCCCTTGCAGGAACACCTCCAAGGATGAAGATCCGCAGCTGGCTGATAGGCAATGCGCTCTGGCTGCAATTGGGCTGGTGGGGCTGTGTATTGGGTGCGCAACAGCCCGCATGGCTGCTGGCGGTGCTGGCCGGGTTAGGCGTCCACCTGGGGTTGTGTCCCGACCCGAAAAGCGAGTGCCAGGCGCTGTTGCGTGTCGGGGCGAGCGGGATGCTGCTGGACTGGAGCCTCGGCGCCCTGGGCCTGTTCGGATTCAGCGAGAATCCCTTGCCCTTGTGGCTGGCCCTGCTCTGGCTGGTCTTCGCCACGGGTTTACGCCATAGCCTGGCCTGGGCAGGCAGTCCCGTATGGCGTGGCGCCCTGGCGGGCATGTTCGGTGGCCCTCTCGCCTATTGCGCCGGCGCTCCGCTGGCTGGCGTGACGCTGCCGCTGGGCGTAACCGGCACCGCGTTGATCCTGGCACCGTTATGGGCGCTGTGGCTGCCATTGGCCGTGCGTCTGGCCGACCCGCGCTGATCCGGTGCGGCGGTTTCTACCAAGGCTCATCGAGGAAAATCGGCAAGCGTAACGGCGCGATCGGCTCTTCACGCTGGCCGCACATTTCATCGTGGACGACCTGCTGCACCAGCATGCAAGGCAAGCGCGGAACGTCACGCAGCAGCTCGCGCAAATGGGTGGTGGAGCGCACACGCAACGTACGCCCTGACTCATCGAGCAATGTGCGTGTATCTCGATCCAGCCGCGCTCGCAGCAGATAGATCCCGCCCTCCAGGGACAACAGTTCCAGCCCGGCGACCCGTCCCTCAACAGCCAGCGCGACCAACTCCTTGAGAGTCATGGGGTACTGCTCTTGTTGCGGGTTGGATCAAGCCGGAGCAAACGCTGGCGCAGTTCGGGTTGACGGGTACGATCAAGCCAAAACAACGCGAGGACGAGACTGACGATAGCGAGCAGGCCTCTGTCGGCTGCGAAAAAGCGGTGCATCGACGAATTTCCGGATTCTTAGAGGTCTCCGATAATTGTACAAAATGCACATCTTGTACAGATTCTGTATAAAAATTGTAGGACGCTTCGCTAAACGCTTTCTTGCACATCAACTTGAAGCGGAACCACTCTTCTGGTCACCGGCCCTGTCGGCGCTGTCGCTGCGGCCTCGGCCAAGGCATCGACAGCCTGTTCGGCCAGCATCACCACCGGGTGGGACAACACTGCCTGGACCAAGCCGGTTTTCAACGCTTCGCGCATGAGCGGCGTGAGGTCATGACACACCACGACGGGCAGGCGCTGTTGTTGTGCCTGGAAGCTGCGCAAAGCCCGCAGCACTCCGGCAATGCCGCCGCCCGCCACATAAAGCCCCGCCAGATCGGGCTCGGCCGTGAGCAAATCGAGGGTGTTGCCATAGGCGAATTCATCGTCTTCCAGGGTCAGGCGCGAGGCCAGCAGCTCCCAGTCGCTGGAATGTTCCGCCAGATAGCTGCGAAAGCTCAGTTCGCAGAGTTCCTGGCATTGAAAGCGCTGGCTGCTGAGCATGACCACCGCCGGCCCGGGCTGCCCGGCGAGGCGGCTGATGAACCAGCCCGCCGTACGGCCCGTGAGGCGGTTGTCGAGACCGGCATAACCGGTGCCGGCGGTACTCGACAGTTCCGACAGCAGCGCAACCACCGCAATGCCCGTCTCGCGCAGCAGGCCAACGGCCTTGCGCACCCGTGGATGATCGACTGCCACCACGCCCAGGCCGTCCACCTGATCGCGCAGCGCCAGGATGCGTTGCGCCACGTTGACCGGGTCGAGATCGTCGAGATAACCGATGACCACGCGAATCCGCGCGCGGGAGCAAGTCGCGGCGGCGTTTGACAGCGCATGAGCCAGCCCCTGGTAAAAGGGCACGCCGCTTTTTTGCAATAAGAACCCCAGACGCAACGTGGGACGGTCGTTGAGCACACGCTGCTCGATCACGCCCTTTGCGTGGAAGCCCAGTCGTGCGGCGGCGGTGGCGATGCGTTGGGCGGTATCGGCCCGCACATCGGCACGCAAGTTCAGCACCCGGTCGACGGTAGACAGGCTGACCCCGGCTTCGCGCGCGACATCGGCCATGGTGGGACGCAATTTACGCCGTGAATTTTCTGACATGTCTTGACACCTCTACCCGGCATCATGAGGGGTTTTGACAGATTAGGCCACGCTCCCATGGCCGCCTTTCCGGCAACCCAATAGCATCAGGACAAGCCTATAAAAACAATATCGCCGGAGTGCTCCATGACGATCCACATCTGCACCGCGCCTTGCTGCTGGGGCGTCGACGACATCCACAACCCGTTCCTGCCGCCCTGGCAGCGCGTGCTCGACGAGGCCGCCGAGGCCGGTTATCGGGGAATCGAGCTTGGGCCGTATGGGTTTCTGCCGCTGGACGCCGGCACTCTCGAACCGGCCCTGTCCAGGAATCGCCTGCAAGTGGTCGCGGGCACAATTTTCGATGACTTGGTGAACCCGGCCAACCTGTCCGAACTGCTGCGCCAGACCCACGACACCTGCGCGCTACTCCAACAGCTGCCGCGCATGAAGCAGCAAGCAGGCCAGCGCTTTGCCGGTCCCTACCTGGTGATCATCGATTGGGGCCACGACGCGCGCGACTACGCCGCCGGCCACTCGGACCGCGCGCCCCGCCTGGACGATGCGCGCTGGAGCGCAATGATGACGCACATTCGCGCCATCGCCGAGATCGCCTGGCACAGCTACGGCATCCGTGCCGTCATCCATCCTCACGCTGGCGGCCATATCGAATTTGCCGACGAACTGGCGCGGCTGGTGGACGACATTCCCCACGAAACCGCCGGGCTGTGCCTGGACACCGGTCATCTCTATTACGCCGGGATGGACCCAGTCGCATCGCTGCGCACCTACGCCCAGCGCCTGGACTACCTGCACTTCAAGGATATCGACCCGACGGTTTTCGATCAGGTGCTGAACGAACACATCCGCTTCTTCGACGCCTGCGCCCGAGGCGTGATGTGCCCCATCGGGCGTGGCGTCATCGATTACCCGGCGTTGCACAGCCTGGTGCAAGAGCTGGGTTACCACGGCTGCATCACCGTCGAACAGGAACGCGACCCGCGCAACGCCGCGGCCAGCCTTGACGACGTGGCAGCCAGCCGCGCCTACCTCGCCAACATCGGTTTCTGATCCGCACAAGGACTTCTCTTATGATCAACGGCAGCAATACCCTTGCCCGACCTATCCGCTGGGCCATGGTCGGCGGCGGCGAACACAGCCAGATCGGCTACATCCACCGCTCGGCCGCCCTGCGCGACCGCCACTTCGAGCTGGTTGCCGCCGCGCTGGACATCGACCCCGACCGTGGCCGGGCGTTTGGCGAACAGTTGGGCATCGATTCAGCGCGCTGCTACGCCGATTACTTGAGCCTGTTCGAACTGGAGGCGCAACGGCCCGATGGCATCCAGGCGGTATCGATCGCCACACCCAACGGCACGCATTACGCCATCACCCGCGCCGCGCTTGAAGCCGGTTTGCATGTGGTCTGCGAGAAACCGCTGTGCTTTACCCTGGAAGAGGCCGAAGCGTTGCGAACCCTGGCGCGATCCAAAGGACGCATCGTCGGCCTCACCTATGGCTACGCCGGGCACCAGCTGATCGAACAGGCCCGGGCGCTGATCGCCGCACGGGAGCTGGGTGAGATTCGCCTGGTGCACATGCAGTTCGCCCACGGTTTTCACAGCGCACCGGTGGAGGCGCAGAACCCGGCGACCCAGTGGCGCGTCGACCCGCGCCAGGCCGGCCCCAGCTATGTGCTGGGGGACGTCGGCACTCATCCTCTATACCTGGCGAAAGTGCTGCTGCCCGAGCTCAGGATCAAGCGTCTGATGTGCAGCCGGCAAAGCTTCGTCGCCAGCCGCGCGCCGCTGGAAGACTACGCCTACACCTTGATGGAATACGAAGGCGGCGCCATGGGCATGGTCTGGTCGAGCGCGGTCAATGCCGGTTCCATGCACGGCCAGAAGATTCGCGTGATCGGTTCGCGGGCGAGCCTGGAATGGTGGGACGAGCGCCCCAACCAGCTCAGCTTCGAGGTCCAGGGCCAACCCGTGCAAACCCTGGAGCGCGGCATGGGCTACCTGCACCCCGACGCCCTGCTGGATGACCGTATCGGCGGCGGCCATCCCGAAGGGTTGTTCGAGGCCTGGTCCAACCTTTATCGACGTTTCGCCCTGGCCATGGACGCCGCCGACCGTGCCGATGCCGAGGGGCTGGCCGCCCTGCGCTACCCCGACATCAACGCCGGCGTGGACGGCGTGCGCTGGGTCGAACGTTGCGTGGAATCAGCCAACCAGGATTCAGCCTGGGTTGCCTATTGATTCCCTCACCACAGCAGAATCAGTGTCGCCTAACGGAGAACAACAATGAAAATCGCCCTTGATCCCTACATGCATCGTCACCTGAGCCTGCCGGAGCTGTGTCGCAAGACCGCCGAGCTCGGCTTCGAGTACCTTGAGCTGTCGCCACGGGAGGACTTCCTGCCATGGTGGGTCCGCCCACGCGCTCACAAGG
>NZ_JBHFJB010000026.1:9045-16258 GCF_057334555.1 Pseudomonas sp. AGC41 | reverse complement strand
CTCACAAGGAGCGCGTCGCCGAATTCAAGAAAGCCCTGCGCGACCACAATCTGCAACTGGCTTCGCTGCTGCCGATGTACCGCTGGGCCAGTCCCCACGAGGACGAACGCCGGGCGGCGGTGAGTTACTGGAAGGAAGCAATCCAGATCGCCGTGGAGATGGGGTGTACGACGATGAACTCGGAGTTCGGGCGCGGGCCGTCGCCGGATCGCGGGCACAAGGTCAGTTGTTGCGGCGGCGTACACAGCCATGAGTCCAGCGAAGCGGCGTGGTGGCGCTCAATGGAAGAGCTGGTGCCGATCTTCGAAGCGGAGGGAGTCACATTGAACGTCGAGCCTCATCCGGAAGACTGGTGCGAGACGCTGCACCCGGCCCTGGACATGCTCAAGACCCTCGGCTCGGACAACGTCAAGTTCCTCTATTGCACGCCGCACACGTTCTACTTCGGCGACGACATGAAAGCCATGGTCGCCGAAGCCGGCTCGATGATCGCCCATGTGCACATCGCCGACACCTACAACCACAAGGCTTCGTCCGGCTTGCGCTACATCGTCAACCCGCCCGGGGCGAAAGTGACCGTGCACCAGCACATGGACATGCACCAGGGCGAGATCGACTGGGACCTGTTTTTCGGCGAGTTGACCAAGACCGGCTTCAACGGCATCGTCACCGCGTGCGTGTTCGGCTGGGAAGAACGCGCGGATGAATCGGGGCGGTTCATGCGCCAGGAAATCCAGGCGTACGTGGACAAGTACTTCAAGTAGTCGGTGCCGATCAGGCGAGCAACGGCACGATACGCGGCTCGATCGCCTGTTCGCTTACCTCCAGCAACGCCAGCGTCACCGGCAGCTTGAACCGCCGCCGGCCGGCGCTGCCAGGGTTTAGGTACAGCCGATCACCGCGCCATTCGACCAGGGGTTTGTGCGAATGGCCGGTGATCACCAGCCTCACATCGGCATCGAGCAGCGCCGGCACATCGGCGATGTCATGGACCAACAGCACCTGCCAACCGCCGAGTTCGAATTGCAGGCTGTCGGCGATATTCCCTGCCCAGTCGGCGCCAAGGTCGTTGTTACCCCGTACTACGTGCAGCTCGCCAACGGCGGCCAACGTCTCGAGGATCTCCGGGCTGCCGATATCACCGGCATGAATAATCCGCTCGCAGCCTTGCAGGGCGGCCATTGCTTCGGGGCGCAGCAGGCCATGGGTATCTGAAATCACGCCCACTTTCATGAAACCTTCCTCCCCTACGGTGTGTCGTCAGCTGTAGCTGCCTCGTCGCAGTTAGCTAACGTGCTGAAATCGAATAGGATAGGCTGCGCGCTGAAGCGCCAAGCCCTGTCGTGTAGAAGGATATATCAATGCTCGGACGCAAACGGCCGGAGCCCAGGATTGAAAGCCCCGATCAGGCCTTTTCCCCGCAAGCTGTGCGGGCCGGGGCTGCATTTCGGCTGACCGTGAGTTTCATGCTCGTGGTAATCGTCGCCTTCCTGGCCGTCGAGGGCTGGCGTACCTGGCGAGACTATCGGGCGGCCTTCGCGTCTGCCCGCGATTCGGTGACGAACCTGGCGCGGGCGACGGCCCAACACGCCGAGGACACCATCCGGCAAGTGGATGTGGTCACCGCCGCCCTCGGCGAGCGCGTGGAAGGCGACGGTTTGCAGAACATGGACATCCCGCGCATTCATCGGCTGCTGGTGCAGCAGGCCGCGATCATGCCGCAACTGCACGGGCTGTTCATCTACGGCCCGGACGGCCAGTGGCTGGTGACCGACAAGGAAGTGATCCCGGAGATGGCGAACAACGCCGACCGCGACTACTTCCAGTACCACCGTACCCACGAGGATCGAGGCGTACGTATTGGCGATGTGGTCAAGAGCCGATCCACCAACGACCTGATCATCCCCATCTCGCGCCGCTTGAACAACCCCGATGGCTCGTTCGCCGGGGTGATGCTCGGGACGGTCAAGGTCAGTTATTTCGTCGACTACTACGGCGACTTCAAGATCGACGGCAAAGGTGCCCTGGTCCTGGCCAAGCGCAGCGGAACGATCCTGGTCCGCCGGCCTTTCGTCGCTGCGGTGATTGGCAAGAGCCTGGTCAATAGCGTGATCTTCCGGGAACATCTGCCCACTTCCAACCAGGGCGTCGCCGAAGCCAAGGCCGTCGTCGACGACACCGAGCGTCTGTATGGCTACCGGGCCCTGACCACCTACCCGCTGGTGGTGGAAGCCGGTTTGTCGCGGGAATCGATCATTGCTCCGTGGCGTCGCGACCTGCTCAAGACCGGCCTGGTACTGGTGTTCCTGATCGCGATTCTGGTCGGGTTCGGCCTGATCGTCCTGAGCCAGCTGCGCTACCGCATGACCATGGAAACGCAGATTCGCAGCGCCCACCAGGCCATGCGTGACATGGCGCTGACCGACAGCCTGACCGGGTTGGGCAATCGCCGGCGGCTGGACATTGCCCTGGCCGACGAGCTACGCCTGGCCAAGCGGCAAGGCTCGTCCCTGGCCCTGATCATGCTCGACGTCGACTACTTCAAACGCTACAACGACAAATACGGCCATGCCGCTGGCGACGATTGCCTGCGGGCGATTGCCGGCGCGATCGGGCAGACCATCAAGCGGCCCGGGGACCTGGCGGTCCGGTACGGCGGTGAGGAGTTCACCGTATTGCTACCAAACACCGACAGCGCAGGCGCCGCCAAAGTGGCGCAGCAAATCCTGGAATCCGTCAGGGCCTTGAACATTGAACACGGCGATCACCCGCTGGGGATCGTGACGATCAGTGCCGGCATCACCACCTGCCAACCGAGCAGCGAGGACGTCAGCCCTGCGATGCTGATCAAGGCCGCCGACGCCTTCCTGTACCTGGCGAAGAACACCGGGCGAAACCGCTGGTGCAGCGCCGGCGCCGCCCAGGGCTGACCGCATATCGGCTGATTTCAGCCAACACTGGCCTGCACAGGTGCCGATCCGGCGCTTGACGGCTACAATGCGCGCTTCGACCGTGACCAGCCTGACTAAAAAACATGTCCTTGCCTAAACATCATCTGGAATTGCTCAGCCCCGCCCGCGACGTGACCATCGCCCGCGAGGCCATTCTGCATGGCGCCGATGCCGTGTACATCGGTGGCCCGAGTTTCGGCGCGCGTCACAACGCCTGCAACGAGGTGAGCGACATCGCCGGGCTGGTGGAATTCGCCCATCGCTACCATGCCCGGGTGTTCACCACGATCAACACGATCCTGCACGACAACGAGCTGGAGCCGGCCCGCCAGTTGATCCATCAGCTCTACGACGCCGGCGTCGATGCGCTGATCGTCCAGGACCTGGGCGTGATGGAGCTGGACATCCCGCCGATCGAGCTGCACGCCAGCACCCAGACCGACATCCGCACCCTGGCCCGGGCAAAGTTTCTCGACCAGGCCGGTTTCTCGCAGCTGGTATTGGCCCGTGAGCTGAACCTGCAGGAAATCCGCGCCATCGCCGACGAGACCGATGCGGCCATCGAGTTCTTCATTCACGGCGCCCTGTGCGTGGCGTTTTCCGGCCAGTGCAACATTTCCCATGCCCAGAACGGGCGCAGCGCCAACCGTGGCGATTGCTCCCAGGCCTGCCGCCTGCCCTACACCCTCAAGGATGACCAGGGCCGGGTTGTCGCCTATGAAAAACACCTGCTGTCGATGAAGGACAACAACCAGAGCGCGAACATCCGCGCCCTGGTCGAAGCGGGCGTGCGCTCGTTCAAGATCGAAGGTCGCTACAAGGACATGGGCTATGTGAAGAACATCACCGCCTACTATCGCCAGCGCCTCGACGATGTTCTCGAAGACCGCCCGGACCTGGCCCGCGCCTCCAGCGGCCGCACCGCGCATTTCTTCGTGCCGGACCCGGACAAGACCTTCCACCGTGGTAGCACCGACTACTTCGTCAGCGAGCGCAAGATCGACATCGGCGCCTTCGACTCGCCGACGTTCACCGGCGTGCCGGTGGGCGTGGTGGAAAAAGTCGGCAAGCGCGACTTGCAGGTGGTGACCTTCGACCCGCTGTCCAACGGCGACGGCCTCAACGTGCTGGTCAAGCGCGAAGTGGTCGGCTTCCGGGCCAACATTGCCGAGCCCAAGGGCGAATTCCTCGACGAGGACGGCAAGCAGCGCTACCGCTACCGCGTCGAACCCAACGAGATGCCGGCCGGCCTGTACCAGTTGCGCCCCAACCATGCGCTGAGCCGCAACCTCGATCACAACTGGCAGCAAGCACTGCTCAAGACCTCCGCCGAGCGTCGCGTGGGCCTGGCCTGGGTCGCTCGCTTGCGCGAAGAGCGCCTGGAGTTGACCGCCACCAGCGAAGAAGGCATCAGCGCCAACGTCGCCCTGGACGGTCCCTTCGGCCTGGCGAACAAACCGGAGCAGGCCCTGGAGCAGTTGCAAGACCTGCTCGGCCAGTTGGGCACCACCGAATACCACGCCACATCGATCAAACTGGATGCGCCCCAGGCTTATTTCATTCCCAACTCCCAGCTCAAGGCCCTGCGCCGCGAGGTCATCGAAGCCCTGACCACGGCGCGTATCGCGGCGCACCCACGGGGCGGACGCAAGGCCGAGACCACGCCGCCACCGGTGTATCCGGAGGCGCATTTGTCATTCCTGGCCAACGTCTACAACCAGAAGGCCCGGGACTTCTACCACCGCCACGGGGTCAAGCTGATCGACGCGGCGTTCGAAGCCCATGAGGAAACCGGCGAAGTCCCGGTGATGATCACCAAGCACTGCCTGCGGTTTTCCTTCAACCTTTGCCCCAAGCAGGCCAAGGGCGTCACCGGCGTACGCACCAAGGTTGCGCCGATGCAGTTGATCCATGGTGATGAAGTACTGACGCTGAAGTTCGACTGCAAACCCTGCGAGATGCATGTGGTGGGCAAGATCAAGGGGCATATCCTTGACCTGCCGTTGCCCGGCAGCACGGCGCCACCGGTGGTCGGTCATATCAGTCCGGAGGACTTGCTCAAGACGATTGCGCGTGGAGCGCACTGAGTCAAATGGATCTCGATTGACTGTACTGTTCTCTTCGCGAGCAGGCTCGCTCCCACAAGTAACGCTGTTCACAAACCCGTGGGGGGGGAGCTTGCTCCCGCTGGGCCGCGAAGCGGCCCCAAAACCTGCCAAATGCGGAGCATCAGACACACCGCACCCGCCGGCTTTACGACTGCTTCGCAGCCGAGCGGGAGCAAGCCCCCCCGCCACAGGTTCATCATTTTTTCTTAAGTGAACAGCTTTACGCTCCCACAGGGGATTTTCATTTCTGCGCCGTTTTCGCTTTGCCCGGCGACAGATTCCGTTCAAAGGGCTCCCCTATCGCGCATTCATGATGCTAGGTTGTAAGTGATTGTTTCATACCGTCACTTTTTCCCTGCAAAGGAATGCCTCCCACCATGAACTTCCCGTTCAAGCGTCTCGCTATCGCCACCCTCGCCCTGTCCAGCCTGTCGTCTTTCCCGATGTCGGCCTACGCCAACATTTCCGCACAACAGAGCGCGACCCTGGTCGAAAAATTCACTGATACCTCGGTCAACGATTTCCGCCAGTTCCTCGCAAGCGTCGCCAATAGCGAGCTGGCGAAAACCGCCAACCTCGGCCCGGCCATCAGCGCCTTCCAGGGCAACAAAACCCTCTCGGCGGAACAGCAGAACGAAATCCATCGCCTGCTGGGTATCTATGCCCGGGTGAAGTACGGCAAAGCTGCCACCGAAACCTTGCGCCAATTGGTGGAAATCCCGACCTATCGCAAGGACGGCGTTGCCCAGCATGAAAACCCTGAGTTCCTCAAGATCGCGAACAAGATCAAGAGTCTGGCCGAGTCCTTCAACCTGAACTTTCGCAACATCGACAACCGCGTCTACGAGATATCCCTCGAAGGCTCGGGTGACGAAGTGGTGGGCATTCACGCCCATGCCGACGTGGTCCCAGTCACGCCGGAAAACTGGGTGCTCAAGGACGGCACCAGGCTTGATCCCTTCAAGGTCACGCTGGTGGGCGATCGGATGTACGGCCGCGGCACCGAAGACGACAAGAACGGCATCGTTGTGGCGCTCTACGCCATGAAGATCATCAGGGAAGAAAAACTGCCGCTGGCGCGCAACTTCAAGCTGCTGGTCGATACCACCGAGGAAACCACCGGCGACGCCATTCCTTACTACTTCGAGCGTAACCCGACGCCAAACTACAACCTGGCGCTGGATGGCAGCTACCCGGTGGTGATTGCCGAGAAAGGCTATGGCACGGTCATGGCGAATTTCCCGCGCCGGTCGGCACAGGGTCAAGGTGCCGAGATTACGGCGTTGACGGGCGGCATGGCGACCAATCAGATCCCGTCGACGTCGGTGGCGACCTTTACGACCGACAAGCCCGCCGAACTGGCTGCCAGCCTGGCCAAGGCCAGCACCGACTTTGCCAAGGCCAATGGCGGCGACTTTCAAGTCGCCAGCGAGGTCGTCGATAATGCGGTCAAGCTGACCTTCACTGGCGTTTCGGCACACTCCTCCGAGCCCGAGTCAGGCGTCAATCCGGTCGCCAGGATGCTGCTGTTCATCGATGGTCTGGGCGACACCGTCGCACTCAAGCACAACCACATCACCGACGCTGCGCGCTATGCCGCCGACAACTGGGGCCTGGACTACCTGGGGAACAAACTCGGCATCGGTTTTTCCGACGCGTTCATGGGGCCGCTGACCGCCTCGCTGACCTACGTCGGGATGGATGACAAGGCCTTCAAGCTCGCGGTCAACCTGCGGGTGCCCGTGGGCAAGCCGACGCAAGCGCTGAAGACTGAAATCGACGACAAGCTTTCAGCCTGGGTGAAGAAGTCCAGGATAGCGGTGGCCTTCGACAACTCCATCGACGAGCCGATGTACCGCAACCCCGAAGGTGAATGGGTCAAGGCGCTGCTGGCCGTTGCCACTGAGAATCTCGGCATGGAGCACAAGTTCGGTACGTCCGCCGGCGCCACGTCGGTTCATGATCTACCCAACGGCGTGCAGTTCGGCCTGGCCATGCCCGACGTCAAGTACACCGGGCACAACGATAACGAGTTCAAGACCGTCGAGCAGTTCCTGTTGGACCTGCAGGTCGTCACCGAAATGATGGGGCGGATCGGGCAGTTGCCGAAGCTCTGAGCCTGTTGTGATCCACCCGTGGGGGGGGGGGGGGGGG
>NZ_JBHFJB010000026.1:0-9025 GCF_057334555.1 Pseudomonas sp. AGC41 | reverse complement strand
CCCCCCCCCCCCCACGGGGTTCACCTTGATCGTTCGAGCTGAGCCAGCGCTGTGATACAGCCCACTCGCCACACCTCAACGCCCCGAAGCGCACCACGACATACTCAAGGAATACCCGATGCCGCCACGCTCCGCCCCCGCTTCAGCTGCTGCCTTGCCCGCGGGCACCGGTTTCGTCCGGGTGCGTGGCGCCCGCGAACACAACCTCAAGAACGTCGACGTGGACATCCCCCGCGATGCCCTGGTGGTGTTCACCGGCGTGTCGGGTTCCGGCAAGTCGTCGCTGGCCTTCTCCACCGTTTATGCCGAAGCCCAGCGGCGCTATTTCGAGTCCGTCGCGCCCTACGCGCGGCGTTTGATCGACCAGGTCGGCGTGCCGGACGTGGACAGCATCGAGGGCCTGCCGCCGGCGGTCGCCTTGCAACAGCAGCGCGGCACACCCAGCGCGCGCTCGTCGGTGGGCAGCGTCACCACGCTGTCGAGCCTGATCCGCATGCTCTACTCCCGCGCCGGCAGCTATCCGGCCGACCAGCCGATGCTGTATGCCGAGGACTTCTCGCCCAACACCCCGCAGGGCGCTTGCCCGGAGTGCCACGGCCTGGGCCGGGTCTATGAAGTGACCGAGGCGTCCATGGTGCCCGATCCGTCGCTGACCATTCGCGAACGCGCCGTGGCGGCCTGGCCCATGGCCTGGCAAGGCCAGAACCTGCGGGACATCCTGGTGACCCTCGGCTATGACGTCGACATTCCCTGGCGCGACCTGCCGAAAAAGCAGCGCGACTGGATCCTGTTTACCGAAGAAACCCCCACGGTCCCGGTGTACGCCGGGCTGACCCCGGCCCAGACCCGCGAAGCGCTCAAGCGCAAGCTCGAACCCAGCTATCAAGGCACGTTCAGCGGTGCCCGACGCTACCTGCTGCATACGTTCATGCATTCGCAAAGCGCGCAGATGCGCAAGCGCGTGGCGCAATACATGCGCGCCAGCCCCTGCCCGATGTGCGAAGGCAAGCGCCTCAAGCGCGAGGCGCTGACCGTCACCTTCGCTGGGCTGGACATCGCCCAGCTGTCCAACCTGGCGTTGCTGGAGTTGGCCGAAGTGCTGACGGCTGTCGCGGCGCCCGATTATCTTGAGCAGCCTGAAGCGCCGGGCGCCGTCCTCACCCACAGCCAGACCCGAGAGGCCCGCGAGCAACGCGCCGCTCGCGGTGAAAATCCTCACGCCGGCGGGCCGGACGCGCGCCATACGCCGAACCTGTCCCTGGAAAAGCGCCTGGCGGCCCAACGCATCGCCGCCGAATTGTTGGAGCGGATCGTCACGCTGATCGATCTGGGCCTTGGCTACCTGGCCCTGGAGCGCAGCACGCCGACGCTGTCCTCCGGCGAATTGCAGCGCCTGCGCCTGGCCACACAGCTCAATTCCCAGCTGTTCGGGGTCATCTATGTCCTGGACGAACCTTCCGCCGGCCTGCACCCGGCCGACAGCGAGGCGCTGTTCGGCGCTTTGCAACGCCTGAAGGCCGCGGGCAACTCCGTGTTCGTGGTCGAACACGACCTCGACACCATGCGTCGCGCCGACTGGCTGATCGACGTCGGCCCGGACGCCGGTGAGCAAGGCGGCAAGGTCCTCTACAGCGGGCCACCCGATGGCCTCGGTCAAGTGCCCGAGTCCCGGACCCGCGCCTACCTGTTCGCCGAAGACCGCGCCACCGCGCGGATCCCACGCGAACCCGCGGATTGGTTGCGCCTGGAAGGCATCACCCGCAACAACCTCGACAACCTGAGCGCAGCGTTTCCACTCGGTTGCTTCACGGCGGTGACCGGCATTTCCGGGTCGGGCAAGTCCAGCCTGGTCAGCCAGGCCCTGCTGGACCTGGTCGGTGCCCATCTGGGCCAGGCCAGCCCCAACGCGGAGGCCGAGGAGCAGAGCCTGGAAGACGAACCGGTACAAACCAGTGGCGGCCGGGTCACCGCCGGCCTCGCTGCCATCAAGCGACTGGTGCAGGTCGACCAGAAACCCATCGGCCGCACGCCGCGCTCCAATCTCGCCACCTACACGGGGCTGTTCGACCACGTGCGCAAACTCTTCGCCGCCACCGAACAGGCCCAAGCCCTGGAATTCGATGCCGGGCGGTTTTCCTTCAACGTCGCCAAGGGTCGTTGTGAAACCTGTGAAGGCGAAGGCTTCGTCAGCGTCGAGTTGTTGTTCATGCCCAGCGTGTACGCACCCTGCCCGACTTGTCATGGCGCGCGCTATAACCCGCAGACCCTGGAAGTGACCTGGCAGGGCCTGGACATTTCCCAAGTGCTGCAACTGACGGTGAACCAGGCTCTAGAAGTGTTCGCCGAACAAGCTTCGGCCAGGCGCTCGTTGCAAGTCTTGCAAGACATCGGCCTGGGTTATCTGCGCCTGGGCCAACCGGCCACCGAGCTGTCCGGCGGCGAGGCACAGCGGATCAAGCTGGCCACCGAGCTGCAACGCAAGGCTCGAGGCGCGACCCTCTACGTACTGGATGAGCCTACCAACGGCCTGCACCCCCAGGACGTGGATCGCCTGCTGGTGCAGTTGAATCGCCTGGTGGACGAGGGCCATACGGTGGTTGTGGTGGAACATGACATGCGCGTGGTGGCGCAGAGTGACTGGGTCATCGACATCGGCCCGGGAGCCGGGACGCAGGGCGGGAACGTGGTGGCGTGCGGTGCGCCAGAGGTCGTTGCAAACTGTGATGAAAGCCGCACCGCGCCGTTCCTGAAAAGAGCTTTGCAACCCGAACACTGAACCGTGGCGAGGGAGCTTGCTCCCGCTGGGCTGCAAAGCAGCCCCACAGGCAATCATTTCATTTCGCCAGGCACACCGCAGCGCCCGGTTTTGCGGCGGCTGCGCCACCGAGCGGGAGCAAGCTCCCTCGCCACGCAAGCACTCTTCACATGGCGCAGCTAGCGCCTCATCACCCTGTGGGAGCGAGCCTGCTCGCGAAAGCGGTGTGTCAGCTTGCATCGAAGGGCCTGGAATAGCGTTTTTCGCGCGCAGGCTCGCTCCCACAACAATCATTGTTCGCAGCAAAAAGCGTCAATGAAACGTTACACGTAGATAATCAGCGCAACCGTTTATCAGTTTTTTGACACTTCACCGATATGCGGTCACAACTTTTTCGCTCCGCCGGGTCATATCACCGAGGTCGCCGATGGAATATTGGCATGTACCGAGGTTTTTAGCCTGATACGGAGATAAGTCCATGATTTTCAACGTACAAGATTTTGGCGCCAAAGGAGATGGCGTCACTGACGACACGGCGGCCATTCAAAGTGCGATCGATGCGGCAGCGGCCGCAGGCGGTGGCCAGGTGTATATGCCCACCGGCACCTACATCGTTTCGGGAGGCGAGGAACCTTCCGATGGCTGCCTGATGCTCAAGAGCAACGTCTACCTGTACGGCGACGGCATGGGCGACACCACGGTCAAGTTGGCCGATGGATCGGACGCCAAGATCACCGGCATCATCCGCTCGGCCTATGGCGAGGAAACCCACGACTTCGGCGTCAGCAACCTCACCATCGACGGTAACCGCGACGCCACCACCGGCAAGGTTGATGGCTGGTTCAACGGTTATATTCCCGGCGAGGAAGGCTACGACTCCAACGTCACCCTCGACAGCGTCGAGATCAAGGATTGCTCCGGGTACGGCTTCGACCCCCATGAGCAGACCGTCAACATGGTCATCAAGAACAGCGTGTCCCACGGCAACGGCCTGGATGGTTTCGTCGCCGACTTCCTCAGCGACAGCACCTTCGAAAACAATATCGCCTACGACAACGACCGCCACGGTTTCAATGTCGTCACCAGCACCCACGATTTCACCCTGACCAACAACGTCGCCTACAACAACGGCGGCAATGGCATCGTGGTGCAGCGCGGCAGCGAAGATATTCCCTCTCCCAGCAACATCACCATCACCGGTGGCGAGGTGTACGGCAACGGCGCCGAAGGCGTGCTGGTCAAGCTGTCCAGCGACGTGACCGTCACCGGCGTCGATATCCATGATAACGCCAGCGCCGGGATCCGCATCTACGGCAGCAACCATGTCGAGGTCATCGACAACACCCTCAACAACAACTCGTTGGGCGGCGCGGTGCCGGAAATCATCATCCAGTCCTACGACGATACCCTCGGTGTGTCCGGCAAGTACTTCAATGGCAGCGACAACCTGATCCAGGGCAACATCATCAGCGGCAGCGACCTATCCACCTACGGCGTCGCCGAGCGCAACGAAGACGGCACCGATCGCAACGCCATCATCGCCAACACCATCAGCCACACCAGCAAGGGCGCCACGCTGGTCTATGGCGATGGCAGCTATGTCAGCGCCACCGTGCCGATGACCACCGTGCAAGGAACAGCGGGCAACGACATCCTCACGGGCACCGCCGCCAGCGAAATTTTCTACGGCGCGGCCGGCAACGACACCATCAATGGCGCGGCCGGGAGCGATATCCTGGTGGGCGGCGCGGGGGTCGACAAACTCACCGGCGGCACCGGCGCCGATACGTTCCGCTTCACCAGCCAGTCCGACAGCTATCGCAATGCAACGGCAAGCTTCGACGACACCATCACCGACTTCGACGTGACCCAGGACAAGATCGATCTTGCCGGCCTCGGCTTCACCGGCCTGGGCAATGGCCGTGGCGGCACCCTGCAAGTCAGCTACAACGCCAGCAGCGACCGCACCTACATCAAGGACTACGACGCCGATGCCAGCGGCAATCGCTTCGAGCTGATTCTGTCGGGCAACCTGGCGAGCACCCTGACGGCGAGCAACTTCATTTTCAATCGGGTCATCACCGGCACCACCGGCAGCGACTCGCTGTCGGGCAGTGACGCCGCCGACACCTTGCTCGGCCTGGCCGGCAACGACAGCCTCAGCGGCGGCGCGGGCGACGACAAACTCGACGGCGGCGCCGGCATGGACACCCTCACGGGCGGTGTCGGGGCGGACACCTTCGTGTTCGCCAACCGGCTGGACAGCTACCGCAACTACAACACCGGCGGCGCCAACCTGGGCGACCTGATCACCGACTTCAACATCGCCGCCGACAAGATCGACCTCTCCGCCATGGGCTTCACCGGCCTGGGCGACGGCAAGAACAATACTGTCTACCTGGTGCTCAACAGCGCCGGCACCAAGACCTACATCAAATCCCTGGAAGCCGATGCCAACGGCAACCGCTTCGAAGTGGCACTGGACGGCAATTACCTCAACACCCTGACCAGCGCCAACTTCGTCTTCGCGACAACATCGCCGACCAACCAGGCGCCGGTGCTGGCCACGCCATTGCTGGACCAGAACGCCAGTGAAAAAACCCCGTTCAGCTATGTGGTGCCGGCCACCAGTTTCACCGATCCGGACAACGACAGCCTCAGCTACACCGCCAAGCTGGCCGATGGCAGCGCCCTGCCCAGTTGGTTGACCTTCGACGCCGCCACGCGCACCTTCAGCGGCACGCCACCCGACACGGCATCGGGCACCTACTCGATCCAGGTCACCGCGACTGACGGCAGCAACGCCACCGTCAGCGACAGCTTTACCTTGGCCGTGCAGGACGTGCCCGGCTCGGTGGTGATCAACGGCACGCCAAACAACGACACGTTGACCGGCACCGTCGCCAACGAACAGATTTTCGGCGGCGCGGGTAACGACACCCTCAACGGCGCAGCGGGCAACGATATCCTGGTGGGCGGCACGGGGGCGGACAAACTCACCGGCGGCACCGGCGCCGATGTGTTCCGCTACACCTCCAAGCTCGACAGCTACCGCACCGGTTCCACCAGCGCCAGTGACCAGATCCTCGATTTCGACGTGGCCGCCGACAAGATCGATGTCGCGGCGCTGGGCTACACCGGCCTGGGTAACGGGCTCAACGGGACGCTGCAAATCAGTTACAGCTCGTCAACCAACCGCACCTACCTCAAGGACCTCACGGTCGATGCCAACGGCAACCGCTTTGAAATCTCCCTGGCGGGCAATTTTGTCAGCAGCCTGACGGCCAGTCATTTTGTCTTCGCCGACCAGAACACTCCGACCAACGTGGCGCCGGTGGTGGTCACACCGCTGCTCGACCAGAACGCCAGCGAAAGCACGCCGTTCAGTTACACGGTGGCCAACAACAGCTTCAGCGACGCCAACCAGGACGTGCTCACCTACACCGCGACCCTGGCCAATGGCAGCGCCCTGCCTTCGTGGCTGAGCTTCAACGCCAGCACGCTGACCTTCAGCGGCACGCCCACCAGCACCGCGTCCGGCAACTACGACGTGCTGGTCAAGGCCACCGACCCGTCCGGCGCATCGGTCAGCGACAGCTTTGCCCTGGTGGTCGCCGATGCACCCGCCAACACCATCACCGGCACGGCCAATGCCGAAAGCCTCAACGGTACGGCAGGCGCCGACCTGATCCTCGGCCTGGGCGGCAACGACACCATCAAGGCCGGCACCGGTGCCGACATCATCGACGGTGGCGCCGGAAGGGACTCGCTGTATGGCGACGCCGGCGCCGACACGTTCCGCTACAGCAACCTGTCCGACAGCTACCGGGACTACGACACCGGTGGCGTCACGGCCACGGACACGATTTATGACTTCACCGTCGGCGTCGACAAGATCGACGTCTCCGGGCTGGGTTTCCTCGGCCTCGGCGACGGTAGCAACGGCACGCTCTACATGACGTTGAATGCGGCCGGCGACAAGACCTATGTCAAGTCCAGCCAGGCTGATGCCGATGGCAACCGTTTCGAGATCGCCCTGAACGGCAACTACCTCAACACCCTGACCGCCAATGATTTCGTCTTTGGTGAACGCGCCCAGCAAGACATCCTCTACCTGCCGACGCTCGGCCAATCCAACGCCCGCCTGCTGCGCATGAGCGAGGATGACGATCAGTCCGGCACTTCGATGCTGGTCAACGACCTGGACAAGTACACCACCTATGACGTGCGCAGCCAGTTCAGCGACGCCGACGGCAACGGCATCGACATCGCAGTGGGCGGCAGCACGGTCAACGGCTTGTCGACCCTCGGCGCCGAGGAGCTGAAGTTGTGCTGGTGGCTGACCGACAGCAATCAGCCCGGGCCAGCGTTGTTGCGGGCCGAGACGCTACTGCGCGACCAGCTCACCGAACTCAAGGCCATCGACAATGTGACCATGGGCATCGTCTGGGGCCAGGGCGAGGAAGCCGCCCAGGAAATCGCCCGCTCCACCGACAAGGCAGCGGCTGCGGCAGCCTACAAGGCGTCGACGCTGAAAGTCTTCGATTACCTGCACGCCCAACTCGGCAATTTCAACGTGTACCTGATGGAAACCGGTCACTACGAGCAGGACGCCGCGCGTGCCCGTGGTTACTCGGAGGAAAAGATTGCTTCCATCGTCGAGGGTGTGGGCTACGTCCGCGCCGTCCAGGAAGCCATCGCCGCCGAGCGCGCCGATGTGAAACTGGCGGTGGACTACAACGACCTGCCCTTGCGTTATGAGGTCGATCCGTTGGTGTATCCCGACGATGTCTGGCACCTGCACGAGGAATCAGCGGAAATCGTCGGCCAGCGCCTGGCGGACTACATCGCCAATGACCTTGGCTTCCAGGGCAACCCCAACGACAACAACAGCGTGCAGGATATTTTCGACGGTGCGCAGAATGAGGGCGGGAAAATCTCCGGCACCGACCAGGCCGATACCCTGGTGGGTAGCTCCGGCAACGACATACTGGACGGCGACCTGGGTGCCGACTCGTTGACCGGCGGCGATGGCAACGACATCTACCTCGTCGACAACGCGTTCGACAGCGTGGTGGAAACCAACACCTCGACTTCGCAGATCGATACGGTACAGGCCTCGGTCAGTTGGACCCTGGGCGCCAACCTGGAAAACCTGGTATTGACCGGCGTGTCGGACATCGACGGCACCGGTAACGAACGGCGCAATTTCATCACCGGTAACGCCGCCAACAACGTGCTCGATGGTGCGGCGGGAGCGGACAGCATGAGCGGTGGCGACGGCAACGACACTTACTACGTCGACAACGCCAGCGACACCGTGATCGAGACCAGCAGCAATCAGGTGTCCGGCGGCATCGACGGCGTCCACAGCAGCCTCGCTACCTACACCTTGGGCAACAACGTGGAGAATCTGTACGTTGACAGCGCCGGGGCCGCCAACGCGATCGGCAATGCGCTGAACAACACGTTGTTCGCCGGCGTGGGCGACAACGTCCTGGACGGTCGCGATGGCAACGACACCGTATCCTATGACCGGGCCCTGGCCGGGGTGACCGTGAACCTGTCGACATCCGCGCAGCAGAACACCGTGGGTTCCGGGCTCGACACGCTGAAGTTCATCGAGAACCTGACGGGCAGTGCCTACGCCGACACGCTGTCGGGCAACAGTGCCGGGAACATCCTCAACGGCGGTGCCGGTAATGACATTCTGGTGGGCGGCTCGGGCGATGACCGGCTGATCGGCGGTGCCGGCACTGACAACCTCACCGGCGGCACCGGCGCGGATACCTACGCGTTTGCTGCACTGTCGGACACGGGCGTTGGCGCCGCGCGGGATGTGATCAACGGTTACAAGACCACGGAGCTGGATAAACTGGACTTCAGCGGCTTCGACGCCAACCCGCTGACCGCCAGCATCGATGCCTTCACCTTCATCGGCAGCAACGCCTTCGACGCCAGCAACGCCACCGGCCAGTTGCGTTTTGTCGATGGCATTCTCTACGGCAGTATCAACGCCGACGCCACCGCCGAGTTCGAGTTTGAACTGGTAGGCGTCAAGGAGCTGCACGCCAGCGACTTTACTGCCTGAGTGATCGAGGGGGCTGCTGCGCAGCCCAGCGGGAGCAAGCTCCCTCGCCACAACAGCACTGATGAAGCAAACCCTGTGGGCAGGAAGCATCGGGCCCCAGGGCAGTGCCCCTTGTGGGAGCGAGCCTGCTCGCGAAAGCGCTGTGTCAGGCTGAACGGCATTGAATGAACTGCCGTCAT
>NZ_JBHFJB010000025.1:24750-35069 GCF_057334555.1 Pseudomonas sp. AGC41 | reverse complement strand
TGTGGCGAGGGAGCTTGCTCCCGCTGGCGTGCGCAGCAGGCCCCGGCGGTTCTTCAGGCTGACCGCATCACCCGTCTTGCGACTGCTGCGCAGCCGAGCGGGAGCAAGCTCCCAGGCCACAATTGTCTGGCTTGATCCTTTGATCAGTCAGCCAGCAGCACCGCCGCATCAAAGCCCACCCGCAGGTTGCCCCAGTGACGGCCGCCAAAGAAGAACGGTACGTCGATCTCGGTCATGATTTCCCCGGTGTCGCGCAGGTAGGTCTGGAGCAGGAAGCGCTGGACATTGCCCGCCGCGCGCAGGCCGATCGGGTCGTTGAAGATCCGCTTGTTGCGGCACACCGGCAGATCAACCGCGCGGTCGCCGGTCGGTTGCTTGGATACCCAACTGTTGTTGACCGGGCAATAGCCCTTCGTATCGACGATGAACGAGACCTTGCCGCCCGGCGTACCGCGGGTGAGCTTGTCGCATTCTTCCTGGCAGACCCGGGCAAAGCGTTCGGTGTAGCTGGTCATGTACTGCTTGGGATCAGTGCCTGGAATCAGCTGGTAATTCTGGTCGAACAGGTTGACGCCTTCTTCCTGCAGCGCCTGCAGCTGAACCTGGAGCGTGTCGCGGCATTCGCTGGCGCGGGTGATAGCGGCATCCAGCTTGCCGTGGCCGAGCACGAAGCGGCCCAGCAGCGTCTGGACCTTCTCGGCAACACCGGACAGATCGCGGGTGGCCGTCGCCGATTGCTGCATGCGCTGGTCGATCGACTGGCTGTCGGCATGGATCTGGGTGACGCGTTCGTTGATACCGGTGTTCGAGTCGGCGAACTGCTGGATGTGGTCGGCGATATCCGCCAGTTTGCCGTTGGTGGATTCGAAGTCGACGATCATGCTCTCGAAATGGCCGGAGGCGCGTTCCACCACCTTCTGGGTTTCCCGGGCGCTGTGGCTGATCTGGGTGGTCTGCTCGTGGGTGGAACTGACCTCCTGGAGCATCGCGTCGATGTTGCGCGAGATATCGTCGGTAGCCCGGCTGACGTTCTGCGCCAGGGTGCGCACTTCATCGGCCACCACGGCGAAGCCACGGCCACTTTCCCCGGCGCGCGCCGCTTCGATGGCGGCGTTGAGTGCCAACAGGTTGGTCTGGGCGGAAATCTGCTGGATCAGCCCGACGATGGATTTGATGCTCGACGAACGCTGGTTCAGCGCGTCCACCAACGTCGCGAACTCACCGAGGCTGCTGGAGATCTCGCTGATGTTGCCGGTGACTTCCAGCAACTCGGCGTAGGAGTCGCGGGCCATGTTCAGGTTCTGCGCGGTGGTGCTGGAGATGCCCTGGGTCTGGCGCGAGACTTCTTCGATACGGCCCACGGCGGTGTTGCTCTGGTCCATCACTTCCTTGGCGAAGCGCGCCTGGTGGGTCGCGCTGTCGCTGGAATCGCTGATGTTTTTCAATGAACGGGCCGACTCCACGGCGATGTGCACCGTCAAGACCTGGACGTTGCTGATGATCTCGCGCTGCTTGGCCAGGAAGCGGTTGCAGGTGGCGGCCAGCGTGCGGATCTCGTCATGGGTGACCAGCGGCAGGTCCTTGGACAAGTCGCCTTCGCCGTTGGCGATCTCTTCCAGCGCCTTGGTCATTACAGTGACGGGGCGCACGATGAGGTGGCGGAAATACCAGACCATGAAGCTGATCATGCCGAACGTCAGGAGCGCGCCGAAGAGCAGGGCATGGGTGAGGCTGTCGAGGCGATCTTCGATCTGGCCCAGCAGTGCGGCGTCCAGTTGGGCCGTGCGCAGCTGCACGAGAATATCGGCCCGGGCACTGACGGCAACCCAGTACAGCAGGCCACTGACGACGACCAGCAGGAAAAGGCTTGAAAGCTTTTTTGTGAGGGTATCGAAGAATTGCATCTCGATAGACTCGTACAAGGCCTTTAACGTCTGCATGCCGCTGCTCCTGGGCAAAAAAATCACTGAATGGAATACATTCGACCGCGAGCGCCAAAGCTTTAGGGTGGCAGGGCGATTTGATATCACTTTCCACCATTTGACCTGAATCACTGCAAGAAGACCGCGAGCTTGCTCGCGATATCGGTGGACCTGTTGCATCGAAGGTGAACGTACCGCCCTCATCGCGAGCAGGCTCGCTCTCACAGGGGTATAGCGCTATCAATTTGATACAAAAGATTTACTGGGAATGATTCTCAAAGTATATTCGCTCTCATTCACATCCCCCTCCATGAGTGCAGCGTCTTGAATCGTTCCACCCCTCTCGCTTACCGCAATGCCCTCGTCAAATGTGTTTTACCCGCGCTGTCCTGCTGTTTCATGGCAAGCCCCTTGAAGGCCCAGGACACCCTTGAACTGCCCACCACGGATGTGCAAGGCAGTCGGATCATTCAGGACGAAGGCTACACGGCGACGCAAGCCAGCACGGCGAGCAAGAGCGATGTACCGATCAAGGAAGAGGCGCAATCGATCAACGTGGTGACCCAGCAGACCCTGGCGGACTATCAGGTGCGCTCGCTGGAGGACGCGATGAAGTTCGTCAGCGGCGTCAGCCAGGGCAACACCCTGGGGGGCTCCCGGGACTCGCTGGTCAAGCGCGGTTTCGGCAGCAACGATGACGGTTCGATCCTGCGCGATGGTGTGCGTTCGAATCTGGGCCATAACTTCAGCGCCACCACTGAGCGAGTCGAAGTGCTCAAGGGCCCGGCGTCGATGCTGTACGGCGCGCTGGAACCGGGCGGCCTGATCAACGTCATCAGCAAGAAGCCCGAATACACCCAGAGCACCACGCTGAGCGGCTCCGCCTACAGCGAAGGCGGCGGCACCATGGCCCTGGACACCACCGGGCCGCTGGGCGACACCGGTTTGGCCTATCGCCTGATCGCCGAGCGCGGCCATGAGGATTACTGGCGCAACTACGGCGTCAACGAAAGCACGCTGGTGGCACCATCGCTGGCCTGGACCGGCGAGCGTGCTTCGTTGAACCTGAGTTATGAGTACAACGAATATTCCAACCCGTTTGACCGTGGCACGGTGTTCAAGAATGGGCACCCGGCTGACATCGACTACGACAAGCGCCTGGATGAGCCTTGGGCCAAAAGCGTCGGGATTCGTGAGACGGCCACCGCACGGTTCGAGTACGAACTGAGCGATGCGTGGAAAACCCGGGTGACCTACGGCTGGAACAATGACCGTTACAGTCTTGCGATTGCCCAGCCCAACTCGCTGGTTGGCAATACTCTGCGGCGAGCCGCCAACGGCGCCCACTACGATGATGAAACCCGTTACGCCAGTTGGGATTTCATCGGCAAGCAGGAGCTGTTCGGCCAACGCCATGACCTGTTGATCGGTGCCGATAACCAGGTGTCGGACCAATACCGTGGCAAGACCTACCGCGGGCCAGTGCGGGGCGGCTTCGATATCACCGCGCCGGTGTACGGAGGTTTGGCGCAGCCCAGCGTCATCAATCCCGCCCAGAGCAACCTGAGTAACCAACTGACGTCCAGCTCGGTGTACCTGAAGGACAACTGGCATCTGGACGAGCGCTGGATTCTGGTCTTCGGTGGTCGCTATCAACACTACGATCAGTTCAGCAAGCAAGGGTCGATCACTCGCGTGCCGGTTCGCGACGACAACGGCGATGCCTTTGTCCCGTTTCTCGGCCTGGTCTACAAGGCCACCGAGGAGCTGTCGCTGTATGGCAACTACAGCCGTTCGTTCAAACCCAACGATACCGTCGATGACAACCTCAGCACCTTCAAGCCGGAGGAGGGCCGCAGTTACGAAATCGGCGCCAAGTACGATCCGCTGCCGGGGCTGAACATCAATCTGGCGTTGTTCGATATCGTCAAGAAGAACGTTGTCACTACCACCCTGGTCGGCGGGCAGAACATCGCCGAAGCCGCCGGCAAGGTCGGTTCACAAGGCCTGGAGCTGGACATCACCGGGCGTTTAGCCGAACGGTGGTACTTGATCGGCACCTACGCCTACACCCACACCGAGATACTCGATGATCCAAGGAACGAAGGCCACCGCCTGCCCGACGCACCCAAACACACCGCCAGCCTGTACCTGTCGCACCACCTGAACGTGCCGACCGAATTCGGCGCCTGGCACGCCGGCGGCGGTGCGCGTTACGTTGGCGAGCGGGCCGCCAACGCCGCGAACGATTTCTGGATGAGCAGCTACACCGTCGCCGACGCCTTCCTGCGCTGGGAGTCGCCAATGTTCGGGCAAAAGACCTCGTTGCAGTTGAACGTCGACAACCTGTTCGACAAGCAGTACTACCCGTCGTCCACCGGCAGCCAGTTGCAAGTCAACGTCGGCGAGCCACGCACCGCCAGGTTGAGCGCCAGCGTGACGTTCTGATCGCAGTGCTCCTATAAAAATGCCCGGACAGCAATGTCCGGGCATTTTTTATTTCAGCTTCAATCCGTCTTCGCGAGCAGGCTCGCTCCCACAGGGTCTGGAACACCCGCAGCCTATGTGGGAGCGAGCCCCCCCCAAGGCGATGTAACGGATCAGCGAAACGCCGGCACCACCTGCTGGATGAACAATTCCAGGGATTTTTTCTTCTCGGCATGCGGCAGGCTGTTGTCGCACCAGAAGCTGAACTCGTCCACGCCCAGTTCCTGGTAGTACTTGATCCGCTCGATGATCTCTTGCGGCGTACCGATCATGGTGTTCTTGCGGATGTTCTCCAGCTGGAACTCCGGGCGCTCGGCAAACTTTTCTTCCGGGCTTGGCGCCAGGAAGCCGTCGACCGGCACCTGCTTGTTGCCGAACCAGGCGTCGAAGGTGCGATAGAACTTCGAGATGGCCTGGGCACCGATCTTCCAGCCCTCGGGATCGTCCGCGGCGTGCACATGGGTGTGGCGCAGCACCATCAATTGCGGACGTGGCACGTCGGGATTGTTGTCCAGGGCGGCCTGGAATTTGTTCTTCAGGTCGAGGACTTCTTCATCGCCTTTCATCAAAGGCGTGACCATCACGTTGCAGCCATTGGCGACGGCGAAGTTGTGCGAGTCAGGGTCGCGGGCGGCGATCCACATCGGCGGATGAGGCTTGCGGATCGGCTTGGGCACGCAGGTGGAAGTAGGGAATTTCCAGATCTCGCCGTCATGGGCGTAATCACCTTGCCACAGTGCGCGCACCACCGGGACCATTTCCCGCAATGCCTGGCCGCCGGAGGAGGCCGGCATGCCGCCGGCCATGCGGTCGAATTCCACCTGATAGGCGCCCCGTGCCAGGCCGACCTCCATGCGGCCGTTGCTGATCACGTCGAGCAACGCGCATTCGCCAGCCACCCGTAGCGGGTGCCAGAACGGCGCGATGATGGTGCCGGCGCCGAGGTGAATGGTCGTGGTCTTGCCGGCCAGGTACGCCAGCAGCGGCATCGGGCTTGGCGAAATGGTGTATTCCATGGCGTGGTGTTCGCCGATCCACACGGTGCTGAAACCACCGGCTTCGGCCATCAGCGTCAGCTCGCTGAGGTCTTCGAACAACTGGCGATGGCTGACGCTTTCGTCCCAGCGCTCCATGTGTACGAACAGGGAAAATTTCATGGCGCTTTCTCTTTATTGTTGACGATCGGTTCAGGCGAGGACGGGCAGGGCGCCCATCTTGCCGTGGCAATAAACCAGCGGCCCCGGTGTGTGTTGCGGCACGATCAGGTTCTTCACGGCGCCGACCATGATGGCGTGGTCGCCACCCTCGTATTCACGCCACAGTTCGCATTCGATGATGGCGGTGGCGTTGCCCAACAATGGATTGCCCAGCTCGCTCAAGGTCCATTCGATGCCCTGGGCCTTGTCCTTGCCTTTGCGGGCGAACGCGTAGGCTTCGTTCTGCTGGCCGCCGGAAAGCACGTGGATGGCGAAGCGTTTGTTCCGGATCAGCACCGGATAGGAATCGGAGCTGTAATTTGGGCAGAACAGCACCAGGGCCGGGTCCATCGACAATGAACTGAAGGCGCTGGCGGTCAGCCCGACGATTTGCCCGTCATCATCCAGCGTGGTGATCACCGTCACGCCGGACGGGAACGAGCCCATGACTTGTTTGTAGAGGTTGGCATCGATCATTTCGCAGTCCTCGCACGCAGGCGGTTATGACGCAGTGTTCTCAGTGGGCGCCGGCGGCCTTGTGCAGGTCGCTCTCGGCCCATTGGGTGTAGACGCAGGCATCGGCGGTGGCCCAGCGCACCCGCACCGGGTCGCCGGCCTTGAGCGGCATGCCGGCGGCGGACAGCGCCTTGACGGTCATCTGGGTGCCGCCGGAGGTGACCACGCTGCAGGTCTGGCTTTCGCCAAGAAAGAGCACCTCCACGACCTTGGCCGAGACTTCGTTCCAGCCGGCCGGCAGGGTGTCCTGGGTCGCCTGCTCGACACTCAGGGCCAAGGCTTTTTCCGGGCGGACCATCAGCAGCACGTCCTGGTCGGTTTGCAGGCCGGTGGTCAGGCGGATCGACAGCGACTGGCCTTCGAAGGTCGCCGCGGCATTGCCCTTGGCCTTGAGCTTGAGGAAGTTGGAGTTGCCCAGGAACGAGGCGACAAAGGCATTCGGTGGATTCTGGTAGAGGTCGTAGCCACTGCCCAGGCCGACGATCTTGCCGTGGCTGAAGATCGCGATGCGCTGGGACAGGCGCATGGCTTCTTCCTGGTCGTGGGTGACGTAGACGATGGTGATGCCCAGCCGGCGATGCAACTGGCGCAGTTCATCCTGCAAATCTTCACGGAGCTTTTTGTCCAGCGCGCCGAGAGGTTCGTCCATCAGCAGGATGCGCGGCTCATAGACCAGCGCCCGGGCAATCGCCACGCGCTGCTGCTGGCCGCCGGACAGTTGCGAAGGGCGCCGATGGGCGAACTCTTCCAGTTGCACCAGCTTGAGCATGGCATCGACCCGGCGCTCGCGCTCGGCACTGGCCAGTTTGCGGATCGCCAGCGGGAAGGCGATGTTGTCGCGCACCGACAGATGCGGAAACAACGAATAGCGCTGGAACACCATGCCGATGTCGCGCTTGTGCGGCGGCACGTTGACCAGGGATTTGCCGTCCACCAGGATCTCGCCGCTGCTGGGGGTTTCGAAACCGGCCAGCATCGACAGGGTGGTGCTCTTGCCCGAGCCGCTGGAGCCGAGGAAGGTCAGGAATTCACCATCCTGGATCTCCAGGGATATATCGTCCACGGCGGCAAAGTCGCCGTAGTGCTTGTTCAGGTTGCGCAGGCTGACCAGGGTCTTGTCGTTCCGCTGTGCGGGGTCTTTGACGGCACTCATCGTATTCTCCTAGGCGCTCAGGCGCTGATTTCGTTGCGCCGGCGCAGGGCGGCGGCGATCACCATTACCAGCACCGAGAGGCCGATCAGCAGCGTCGAAGCGACGGCGATCACAGGCGTCAGGTCCTGGCGCAAAGTGGTCCACATTTTTACCGGCAAGGTCTGCAGGGTCGGGCTGGCCATCATCACGCTCAGCACCACCTCGTCCCACGACACCAGGAATGCGAACAAGGCGCCGGCGACCATGCCCGGGCGAATGGCCGGGAACGTCACCTTGAACACCGCTTGCAGGCGCGAGGCGCCGCAGATCACCGCCGCGTCCTCGATGGATTGGTCAAACAGCTTGAGCGAGTTGATGATCGAGATGATGGTGAACGGCAGCGCGACGATCACATGGCTGACCACGAAGGCAAACATCGTCCCGGTGTAGCCGAGTTTGAGGAACAGCGCGTAGACCGCCACGGCGATGATCACCAGCGGCACGATCATCGGCAGGGTGAACAGACCGTAGAGCATTTCCCGACCCGGGAAGCGCCCGCGTACCAGGGCAAACGCGGTCGGCAGGCCCAGGGCCACGGCGCAGACGGTGGTCAGCACCGCGACTTTGAGGCTGGTCAGCGCGGCGCTCATCCAGTCCGGGTTGGAGAAGAACTGGCCGTACCATTTGAACGTCCAGCCCGGCGGCGGAAACACCAGCCACTGCGACGAGCCGAACGACAGCAGCACGATGAACACGATCGGCAGCAGCAGGAACAAGGCGATCACGCCGGTGGTGAAGTACAGGCCGAACCGCATGCGTCGGCTCATGGCATTGGGAGTCAGGAGCATGGCGGCTTACCTCGCGTTGCTGGCGCCCACCGGGGATTCCGGCTGGAGCTTCAGGTAGAAGTAGAACAACACCAGGGTGATCGCCACCAACAAGGCGGCACCGGCGCTGGCCAGGCCCCAGTTGAGGAACGACTGCACCTGCTGGATGATGAATTCCGGCAGCATCATGTTCTGCGCGCCGCCCAGCAGCGCCGGGGTCACGTAGTAACCGAGAGACATCACGAAGACCATCAGCCCGCCGGAAAACAGCCCCGGCCGGCATAGCGGCAGGAACACCCGGAAGAAGTTGGTCCAGGGGCTGGCGCCGCAGATGGAACCGGCCTGCAGGATCATCGGGTCGATGGCCTGCATGGTCGCCTGCAACGGCAGGACGATGAACGGGATCATGATGTAGCTCATGCCGATCACCACGCCGGTGAGGTTGTGCACCATCTCCAGCGGCTGGTCGATGATGCCCAGGGCCATCAACGCTTTGTTCACTACCCCGGACGCCTGCAGCAGCACCAGCCACGAGTAGGTGCGCGCCAGCAGGCTGGTCCACATCGACAGCAGGACGATGTTCAGCATCCAGCGGCCCCAGCCACGCGGCACCAGGGTGATGGCCCAGGCCAGCGGGAAGCCCAGCAGCAGGCTGAACAACGTCACCAGCCCGGCCACCGAAAAGGTGTTGAACAGCACCCGGGCGTAAGCCGAGTTGGCGAACAACTGCTCGTAGTTGCCCAGGCCCGGCACGGGTTCCAGCACGCCGCGCAGCAGCAGGCCGATCAGTGGCGCCAGGAAGAACAGGCCGAGGAACAGCAGCGCGGGAATCAGGTTGCTGGCGCCGCGCCAGCGTTGCATCAACGACGGCGTCTGCTTGCGCGCCGCGGCCGAACCGGCAGCGCCGACGGCGCTCCCGGTGCGAGGGGTTGCCGCTGCCGCCATTTTCATTTGACCAGCCATTCATTCCACCGTGTCGCGATGTCCTGACCGTTCTTGGCCCAGTACGCAAAATCCAGCGTGATCTGATCCTTGGCGTAGGCGGTCGGCAGGTTGGGGGCGAGCACCGAATCCAGGCGCGCGATGCTGTCAACGTTGACGGGGGCGTAGGCGGTCAGGTTGGAGAAATCGGCCTGGCCCTTGGCGCTGCTGGCGTTGGCCAGGAACTTCATGGCGGCGGCCTTGTTTTTCGCACCCTTTGGGATGACCAGAATGTCGGCCATGACCAGGTTCTGCTTCCAGCTCACGCCGACGGGCGCGCCGTCCTGTTGCAAGGCATAGATCCGACCGTTCCAGAACTGGCCGATGCTGGCTTCGCCGGAGGCGAGCAACTGCTGAGACTGGGCGCCGCCGCCCCACCAGACGATGTCCTTCTTGATGGTGTCGAGTTTCTTGAAAGCGCGGTCCAGATCCAGCGGATAGAGCTTGTCCTGCGCTACGCCATCGGCGAGCAGGGCCAGTTCCAGCACGCCAGGGCTTGGCCATTTGTAGAGGGCGCGTTTGCCGGGGTAGGTCTTGGTGTCGAACAGCGCGGACCAATCCGTTGGCTTGTCCGAACCGAGCTTGCCTTCGTTGTAGCCGAGCACGAAGGAGAAATAGAACGAGCCGACACCGTGGTCGGAGACGAAGCGCGGGTCGATCCTGTCGCGTTGGATGACCGAGAAGTCGAGAGGTTCGAGCAGGCCTTCGGCGGCGGCTCGCAGGGCAAAGTCGGCCTCGACATCGACCACGTCCCACTGCACGTTGCCGCTTTCGACCATGGCCTTGAGCTTGCCATAGTCGGTCGGGCCGTCCTGGACCACGGTGATGCCGCTGGCCTTGCTGAACGGATCGGCCCAGGCCTGTTTCTGCGCGTCCTGGGTGCTGCCGCCCCAACTGACGAAGTTGACGCTTTCAGCGGCCAGCGTCGCCTGGCTGCTGACACTCAGCAGGCCGGCAAAAAGAACTGCGGCTGCACTTTTCTTCAACACCATGTTCACGCCCTCATTGTTGTGTTTATTGAGTGGGCTTCTGTTCGCCCACTTATCGGGAGCTTTGGGTCAAGCGAGTCTTGCAAGTGACCGCGCCAGGGTAGGCAGGAGCGTTCGGTCGATGGAATATCATATTATGGTATTCCAAACTTTCTGCAAGGGTTTTGCCGTACCGGCTATCTGCCTGACGCGGATTTTCGGTGATCTGTTGTGAGAGCGAGCCTGCTCGCGAAAGCGGTTGTTCAGTCGACTTCAATGTTGCCTGACAT
>NZ_JBHFJB010000025.1:21296-24730 GCF_057334555.1 Pseudomonas sp. AGC41 | reverse complement strand
ACATACCGCTTTCCCCCCCCCCCCGCTCCCACAGGGTAAATGTGTGTTGTCCCTGCCTACCCGGTAAAAGGAATGCTCTCCACCACCTCCAGGTCATACCCGGTCAACCCGGCATACTTGAGCGGTGGTCCCAGGTGCCGCAGCTTGCCAACGCCCAGGTCCTGGAGGATCTGCGCGCCAGTCCCCACTTCAGAATAGATGCGCGATTGGGAGCGGCTGAACTGGCGGGGCGGCTGGGTGAGCTGCGGCACACGTTCGAGCAGCGCTTGGGATGACTCGTGATTGGCCAGCACCACCACCACGCCACGACCTTCCTCGGCGACCCGTTGCAGTGCCGCCCACAGGGTCCAGTTGGAAGGCCCGTTGTACTCGGCACCGACCAGGTCGCGTAGCGGGTCGATCACATGCACGCGCACCAGGGTCGGCTCTTCCCGACGGATATCGCCCATGACCATCGCCATGTGCACGCCGCCTTCGATGCGATCTTCAAAGGTGAACAGGCGGAAGGTGCCGTGCACCGTCGGCAGTTCCCGTTCACCGATGCGCACCACCGTGTGCTCGGTGCTCAGGCGGTAGTGGATCAGGTCGGCGATGGTGCCGATCCTGATCCCGTGCTTGCGGGCGAAAATTTCCAGGTCCGGCCGGCGCGCCATGGTGCCGTCATCGTTCATGACTTCGACAATCACCGATGCCGGGGTGAAACCCGCCAGGCGCGCCAGGTCACAACCGGCTTCGGTATGCCCGGCGCGGGTCAGTACGCCGCCTTCCTTGGCCCGCAGCGGGAAGATATGCCCCGGCTGGACAATGTCGGCCGGCCCCGCGTCAGGAGCAACAGCGGCGGCGACGGTGCGCGCCCGGTCAGCGGCGGAGATACCGGTGGTCACACCCGTGGCGGCCTCGATGGACACGGTGAACGCGGTGCTGAACACGCTGCCGTTGCTCGGCACCATCTGTTCGAGGCCCAGGCGTTGGCAGTGCTCATCGGTCAGGGTCAGGCAGATCAGCCCGCGTGCTTCGCGGGCCATGAAGCTGATCGCCTGGGCATTGCAACAATCGGCGGCGAGCAGCAAGTCGCCTTCGTTTTCCCGATCTTCGTCATCCACCAGCAACACCATCTTGCCCAGGCGGTAGTCTTCGATGATTTCCTCAATGCTGTTAAAGGCCATGGCGGGCTCTCTTTGTTTTGAAGGGTGCGGGATGGAAACAGCTTGTGGTATACCATAATACAAAACCAACACAGAGGTCACTATGAAGGCGTACTGGATTGCTCATGTGGATGTCAGCGACCCCGACCAATACAGCCAATACACCCAGCGCGCGCCAGCGGCGTTTGCCTTGTATGGCGCACGGATGCTCGCCCGGGGCGGCCGCAGCGAAGCGATGGAGGGCAGGGCCACGCCGCAGCGCAGCGTGGTGATCGAATTCGATTCCTACGAACAGGCGCTGGCCTGCTATCACTGCGAGGAGTATCAACAGGCGAAGAAGCATCGCGAAGGTGTCGCGCAGGCCGAGGTGATCATCGTCGAGGGCGTGGCGCCCTGATCGCAGGTGTCAGCGGATGAAGTGAATCTTGCCGCTGTCATCGTTGCCCATGTAGATGCCGTAGACCCCGGCCTGGCGTTCCTCGATGTAACGTTCGAGGATCTGCCGGATGGCCGGGTAATAGATGCTGTCCCACGGTATGTCTTCGGCAGCGAAGAATTGGCAGGCGAGGGTTTCCGCGCCGAACTCGCCGGTGATTTCCAGCGCGATGGCGCGGAAGATGATGTACACCTCGCTGATTTTCGGCACGCTGAAAATCGAGTAGGGCGAGATGATTTCGGCGCGTACGCCGGTCTCTTCCCAGACCTCGCGCAGGGCCGCCTGCTCGGTGGTCTCATTGCCCTCCATGAAGCCGGCCGGCAGTGTCCAGGTGCCGGGGCGTGGCGGGATGGCGCGTTGGCACAACAGGTACTTGCCGTCCTGTTCGATGACGCAGCCAGCGATGATCTTCGGATTGACGTAATGGATGTAGCCGCAGCCGCCGCACATCAGCCGCTCATGGGTATCGCCCGCTGGCAGGCGCTGGCTCAAGTCAGTGCTGCCACACTTTGGACAAAAGCTCGGGCTGAACATGATCAGCGTCCTATGCGAGGTTCTTTCAACGCGATGGGCGCGGTGATTTCCGGGATATTGCCGGTCTCTTCCTGCTGGCGCTTGAGGTATTCCAGCGCGACCTTGGCGGCGGCGCGCACGTGATCGACGCAGGCCTGGTGGGCCACCAGCGGATCGCCACTCTTGATCGCCTCGACCATGCGTTCCATTTCCTGGTTGCTGCTGCCACGGCGGTTTTCCTGGGATACCGACGTCGCCCGCAGGTAGCTGATGCGCGCCTGCAACTGGCGCAACTGGGTGGCGGCAACGTGATTGCCGGAACCTTCAAGCAGTACGTCGTAGAAACCCTGGACCGAATCCAGCACCTGCTGCAGCTCGCCGTCCTTGAGGGCCTTGCGGTTTTCCTCGAGGGCTTTTTCCAGGGCCTTGATGTCCTTGGCCTTGGCCCGCAGGGTGAACAGCTGGACGATCAAGCCTTCGAGCACGCAACGCAGCTCATAGATGTCACCGGCGTCGGCCAGGGTGATGATCGCCACCCGTGGGCCCTTGGCATCGGCGAATTCCACCAGGCCTTCGGATTCGAGGTGACGCAGGGCTTCACGCACCGAAGTACGGCTCACGCCCAGGCGGTCGCACAGGTCGCGTTCGACCAGTCGATCGCCCGGCAGCAGCTGGAAGTTCATGATGGCGCTTCGCAGTTTATCCAGCACGATTTCGCGCAGGGTAACGGGGTTGCGATTGACCTTGAAGCTGTCGTCGAGTGGCAGGCGTTTCATGGGGTCCGCTCTGTTATGTGGCTGTCCATGCAAAACGGGCAAACATCCATGCTCGTTCAGTTCAAACAGCCGAGGGTTGACTGGAGGCCTCGGCGTCGGCTTCGGCGAAGGCTTCGCGGGCAAGCCGGAAACTGTCTACGGCAGCGGGGACGCCGCAATAAATGCCGACCTGAAGCAGAATTTCGCGTATTTGCTCACGACTCAGTCCGTTACGCAAGGCACCGCGCACATGCAGCTTGAGTTCGTGCGGACGATTGAGCGCCGAGATCATCGCCAGGTTGATCATGCTGCGCTCCTTGAGCGACAAACCCTCGCGGCCCCAGACATGACCCCAGCAATATTCCGTGACCATTTCCTGCAGCGGCCGGGTGAAATCGTCGGCGTTCTCGAGGGAGCGGTTGACGTAGTCCTGGCCCAGAACCTGGGTGCGGATCTTCAGGCCTTGCTGGTATTTTTCGTTGCTCATACGGATTCCTGAAAATAGTGATGGGCCTGTGGGAGCGAGCCTGCTCGCGAAAGCGCTGTGTCAGACGCATCATCACCAGCTGATCCACCGCCTTCGCG
>NZ_JBHFJB010000025.1:17600-21245 GCF_057334555.1 Pseudomonas sp. AGC41 | reverse complement strand
CCCCCCCCCCCACAGGGGGATATGTGCAGCCCTCAAGCCAGCACGGGCAGCGGGCCCAGCTTGCCTTTGTGGTAGATCATCGGCGTGACCGGTTGCGCGGGCAGGATCAGGTTCTTCACCGCGCCGACGATAATCGCGTGATCGCCACCGTCGTATTCGCGCCACAGCTCGCACTCGATGATCGCCGTGGCTTTACCCAACAACGGATTGCCCAGGTCGCTCAGGTGCCAGTCGATGCCTTTGGCCTTGTCCTTGCCTTTGCCAGCGAAGGCGTAGGCTTCGGCGGTCTGGTCGGCGGACAGCAAGTGAATCGCGAACTGCTTGCTGTCGCGCAGGATCGGGTAGGTGTCGGAGGCATAGTTGGGGCAGAACAGCACCAACGCCGGGTCGATGGACAAGGCGCTGAAAGCGCTGGCGGTGATGCCGACGATATTGCCCTCCGGGTCCAGGGTGGTAACCACCGTGACGCCGGACGGGAACGAGCTCATGACTTCTTTGTAGATGCCGGGTTCGATCATTTCTCAGGACTCCTAGCGCATCACGAACGGGTCAGGCATGGGCGCCTGGGAAAGGTTGATCCACACCGTTTTCAGCTCGGTATAGGCCAGCACTGAATCGATGCCGCTTTCGCGTCCGTAGCCGCTGTTCTTGAACCCGCCGATCGGCGCCATGGCCGAGACTGCGCGGTAGGTGTTGACCCAGATGATCCCGGATCGCACGTCCCGGGCCAGGCGATGGGCGCGGCCCAGGTCACGGGTCCAGATGCCGGCGGCGAGGCCGAACTGCGAGTCGTTGGCGATCGCCAGGGCTTCGGCTTCGTCCTTGAAACGAATGACTGAGGCCACCGGGCCGAAGACTTCTTCCTGCATGATCTTCATTGAATTGCGATCGCATTCGAACAGGGTCGGCTCGTAAAACCAGCCGGTGCCCAGGTTCTGTGGGCGCTTGCCGCCGGTACGCAGGCGCGCACCTTCGGCAATCGCGTCGGCCACCAGGCCCTCGACTACGGCCAGTTGTTGCGCGGTGGCCATGGGGCCCATTTCGCTGGCGTCTTCCTGAGGATTGCCGATGCGAATGCGCTGGGCGCGCTCGACCAGGCGCGAGACGAACTCGTCGTAGATTTCGTCCTGCACCAGCAATCGCGAGCCGGACACGCAGCTCTGGCCGGAGGCGGCATAGATGCCGGCAATCGCCCCGTTGATGGCGCTGTCGAGGTCGGCGTCGGCAAAGATGATATTGGGCGACTTGCCGCCCAGCTCCAATGACAGCTTGGCGAAATTCTCGGCGCTGCTGCGCACCACATGCCGGGCCGTGGCCGCGCCGCCGGTGAAGGCGATCTTGCGGACCAGCGGATGGCGGGTGAGGGCGGCGCCGGTGCTCGGGCCGTAGCCGGTGATGACGTTGACCACGCCCGGCGGGATCTCGGCTTCGAGGGCCAGGCGAGCGAGCTCCAGGATCGTCGCCGAGGCGTGCTCGGACGGCTTGATCACGATGGTGTTGCCGGCCGCCAGCGCCGGGGCGAGCTTGATCGCGGTCAGGTACAGCGGGCTGTTCCAGGGGATGATCGCGGCGACCACACCCATGGCTTCGTGCACGGTGTAGGCGAACAGATCCGGCTTGTCGAGGGGCAGGGTGCCGCCTTCGAGCTTGTCGGCGAGGCCTGCGGTGTAGTGGAAAAACTCCGGCAGGTAGCCGACCTGACCGCGGGTTTCACGGATCAGCTTGCCGTTGTCGCGGCTTTCGAGCTGGGCCAGTTTTTCCTTGTTTTCGGCGATCAGGTCACCGAGACGGCGCAGCAGTTTGCCCCGGGCAGTGGCGGTCAGTCCGCGCCAGGCCGGGCTGTCAAAAGCCGTTTGTGCGGCTTGTACGGCGCGATCGACATCGGCTTCGTCGGCATCGGGCAGCTCGGCCCAGGGCTCGGCCAGCGCCGGGTTCAAACTCTCGAAGGTCTTGCCGGACAGCGCATCGACCCATTCACCGCCGATGCACATCGAAAAGCGTGCGAGTGTCATGCAACGATCCCCTTTATTGGATTTTGTCGGGTGTTGGCCGTGTCGAGGAATTCCAGCAGCAACTGGTTGACCAGGCGCGGCGACTCTACCGGCATCATATGCCGTTGCTCGGCGAGCACGGCAACCGTGGCGCCGGGAATCCGCTCGGCCAGTTGCCGGGCCATTTCCGGGGTCGAGCCGGGGTCCAGCTCGCCGGTGGCAATCAACGTCGGCGCCTGGATGCTGCCGAGGTCGTCGGCCCGGTACATGTCCTGGGTGGCGAACAGCTCATAGGTGGTCAGGTAACCCTGGGGATCGTTCTGCGCCAGGGTCTGGCGCAGCGCGGCGATCTGCGCCGGATTGGCCGCCTGGTATTCGCGGCTGAACCAGCGCGACAGCGCGGCTTCGGCGTTGGCGTCCGGGCCATGTTCGGCGGCCTGGGCGGTGCGGGCGATGACCCCCGCGCGTTGTTCGGCGCTGCGGTTGAACACGCTGTTGAGCACCACCAGGCTTTGCAGGCGTTGCGGGTAATGCAAGGCGAAGGCGCGTGCCACCAGGCCGCCCATGGAAAAGCCGATCACGCTGGCCTGGGGCAGTTGCAAGTGGTCCAGCAACTCCAACAGCTGATCGGCGTACCCGAGCAGGCCAGTGCCAGTGGCGGGGCGCGGGCTGGCGCCATGGCCGAGCATGTCGTAGGCGATGACTCGATACTTCGTGGCGAGGCCAACGACCTGGCCGCCCCACATTTCTTTGTTCAGGCCCACGCCGTGGATCAGGACCACGGGCTGGCCTTGGCCGGTTGCCAGGTAACTGGTGCCGGCCGGGGTGAGTTCAGCGGTGAGCCGAATCATGGAGCGCTCCTGCATGCCTTTTTTATTGTGGTTGCCCCGGTGGGGTCACTGGGCCTTTTCGGCGGCCAGCTCTTCCAGGTCGATGTAGCGATTGCCGATGCGTGGATGCAGGCGCCCGCCATCGGCGCAGCCCAGCACCACGACGATTTCGTCGGCGCGCGGAGCGTCTTCGATGTGCATTTCCAGGGTGATGTAGTGCGAGCGCAGGCCTTCGTCGTCCTTGTGCATCATCGGGATCTGGATCGAGGTGCCGGGGCCGCCGCGCTTGTTGGTGAAGCTCAGGTAGCTCTTGGCCTTGACCGCTTCGCGGTAGTGGTTGCCGAAGCGCAGGGTATGGATCACGGCGGAGGCGTGCTCGATCTCGCCGTCGGCGCCGACGACCGCGGCCTTGCCATAGGCTTCGATCTTTTGCGCACCGCCAATGATGCCCACCAGGCGCTCGACCATCAGCGCGCCGAGATCGGAGCAATTGGCGCGGATTTCCGGTTTCAGGTCTTCGACAAAACCACGGCCCAGCCAAGGGTTCTTCATGACCACCGCCAGCCCGACCATGGTCACCGGCTTGTCAGTGGCCTTGCCACCTTCGATGAAGGTTTCTTCGACATAGCTGACGATCTTGCGAATTTCGAAACTCATGAGCTGCTCCGTGGGGGAAAGTGTCTGTGCGTATGATGGTATACCATAATACTGCTGGTGCAAGTGGCGGCTTTGGATTTGTGCGAGGGGAGGCGACGGAAGGCTGGGGGCGGGCAGGAGGTCTTGAGGGTGCCAGGGAGCCCCGGGGGGGGGGGGGGGGGGGGGGG
>NZ_JBHFJB010000025.1:13762-17580 GCF_057334555.1 Pseudomonas sp. AGC41 | reverse complement strand
GAGGGTGCCAGGGAGCCCCGTGGCGAGGGAGCTTGCTCCCGCTCGGCGACGCAGTCGCCGCAAAGAGCAAACTCGGTGTGAAAGTTGAAATGGGCTGCCGGCGATGGGGACCGCTTCGCGCTACAGCAGGAGCAAGCTCCCTCGCCACGATGTGCTTTCCGACGAAATCTCAGTGCTTGAGCTATCGTTGGGTAAACCCCTGCTTTTGCCGGTGGGTATAAATTTCCCCTTTTCAGGGCATCCGAGGCCAACTTCCTGCCCGACTGCACCGATTCGACCCGTTTGTGGTATCGACGCCGGGCACCGAAATAAACGTTTCAGCCTGCGAACCGATTTTCGCCGTCAAATAGAAAAGAAATTTCGCTTTTTCAGCGTTGCGCGCCGTTTTTTCCAGCATTGTGTCGATGCACCCATACTTAGGCACAGCCTTTGCTACGGCTCAAAGACGCAAGAACCCCCGAGGTATTCAAGAAGCAGGCTCGACAAACAAGGCAAGGCCAGACTGGTGAAATGACGAAGTCATAAGAAATGCCGTGTACGACACGGCTGGGAGTTGGCTATGCCCCACGCTTTTTTCAATGAAATGTATGACGCACAGGGTGACTGCCGCCCGCATTACCAAGCCTTCTCGCGCTGGCTGGCGGATACGCCGCTCGAGCTGTTGGAGCAGCGCCGCCGCGAAGCCGACCTGCTGTTTCATCGCGCCGGCATCACGTTCACCCTCTACGGCGACGAGCAGGGCACCGAGCGCCTGATTCCCTTCGACATCATCCCCCGCAGCATCAAGGCCAGCGAATGGCAGACGGTCGAGCGTGGCTGCATCCAGCGGGTCCAGGCCCTGAACATGTTCCTGGCGGATATCTACCACGGGCAACGCATCCTCAAGGAAGGCATCATTCCGGCCGAGCAAGTGCTGGCGAACGAGGGCTACCAGATCGCAATGCAGGGCCTGGACCTGCACCGTGGCATCTATGCGCACATTGCCGGTGTCGACCTGGTTCGCGACGGCGACGGCAGCTACTACGTGCTGGAGGACAACCTGCGCACGCCCAGCGGCGTGAGCTACATGCTCGAAGAACGCAAGATGATGATGCGCCTGTTCCCCGAGTTGTTCGCTGCCCAGCGCGTGGCGCCCATCGACCACTATCCGAACCTGCTGCTCGATACTCTCAAAAGCTCAAGTCCACTCGACAACCCTACCGCCGTGGTGCTGACCCCGGGGCGTTTCAACAGTGCCTATTTCGAACATGCGTTCCTGGCCCGGGAAATGGGCGTGGAGCTGGTCGAGGGCGCCGACCTGTTCGTGCGTGACGACCACGTCTATATGCGCACCACCGCCGGCCCCCAGCAGGTGGATGTGATTTACCGTCGCCTCGACGACGCCTACCTCGATCCGCTGTCGTTCAATCCCGATTCGATGCTCGGCGTGCCCGGGCTGGTCGCGGTCTATCGTTCCGGCAACGTGGTGCTGGCAAACGCCGTCGGCACTGGCGTGGCGGACGACAAGTCGATTTACCCCTATGTCGACGAAATGATCCGCTTCTACCTCACGGAAGAACCGATCCTGAAGAACGTGCCCACCTGGCAGTGCCGCAAACCCCAGGACCTGTCCCATGTGCTGGCGAACCTGCCCGACCTGGTGGTCAAGGAAACCCAGGGCTCCGGCGGCTACGGCATGCTGGTGGGGCCGGCCGCCACCGCAGCGGAGATCGAGGATTTCCGTGCCCGTCTCAAGGCCCGGCCGGAGGCTTATATCGCCCAGCCGACCTTGAGTCTGTCGACGTGCCCGACTTTTGTCGAAAGCGGCATCGCCCCGCGCCACATCGACCTGCGTCCGTTCGTGCTGTCCGGCAAGGAAACCCGCCTGGTGCCCGGCGGCCTGACCCGCGTGGCGCTGCGCGAAGGCTCGCTGGTGGTCAACTCGTCCCAGGGTGGCGGCACCAAGGACACTTGGGTAGTGGAGGACTAAGACATGCTTTCAAGAACCGCTTCGGACCTCTATTGGATGTCCCGCTACCTGGAGCGCGCCGAGAACCTGGCGCGCATGCTCGAAGTCAGTTATTCGCTGTCGTTGATGCCTCAGGCCGGGCGCAGCGACGGACACGCCGAACTGGCGATGTCGCTGCTGGCGGCCGGTACGCTGGACGATTACAACGCCCGTTATGACGCGCTCAACAGCGAGCGCATGCTGCATTTCTTTGCTCTGGATGAAGCCAACCCCGGCAGTATCTATAGCTGCCTGCGTGCCGCGCGCACCAATGCCCACGCCGTGCGCGGGCGCATCACCGCCGACATGTGGGAAAACATCAACGCCACCTGGCTGGAGATGCGCAACATCGCCAGTAACGGCCTGGGCCGCTACGGCATCAGCCATTTCTGCGAATGGGTCAAGGAGCGTTCGCACCTGTTCCGCGGCGCGACGTCGGGCACGATCATGCGCAACGACGCCTACAGTTTCATTCGCCTGGGAACCTTCATCGAGCGCGCGGACAACACCTTGCGCCTGCTGGACGCGCGCTACGAGATGTTCGGCGAGGAATCGGAGGAGGTCAGCGACAACTCGGCGCGCGGTTATTACCAATGGAGTGCCTTGTTGCGAGCGCTGTCTTCGTTCGAGGCGTTCAACGAGATCTACCGTAACGCGCCCAACGCCGAGCAGGTCTCGGAGATGTTGCTGCTGCGGGCCGACGTGCCGCGCTCGCTGCATGCCTGCATCGAAGAACTGGACCATATCCTCGCCAGCCTGCCGGGCAACAACGGTCGTCCGGCCCAGCGCCTGGCCGCGGAATTGAATGCGCGGCTGCGTTATTCCGGCATCGACGAGATTCTCGCGTCGGGCCTGCACCAATGGTTGACCGAACTCATCGGCCAGATCCGCCACCTGGGCCAGACCGTCCACGATGCCTACCTGGAGGTGGTATGAAATTGTCCATTCGCCACGACACGACCTACAGCTATGCCGACGAAGTCTGCACCAGCATCCAGTTCCTGCGCCTGACGCCCAAGGACAGCCCGCGCCAGCGCATTCTGCAATGGCACCTGGAATTGCCACGCCTGGTGCGCAGCCAGATCGACCCTTACGGCAACATCCTGCATGTCATGACCATGGACGAGCCTCATGGGGCTCTGGTACTGACCGCTTACGGTGAAGTGCAGATCGACCAGACCGTGGAGATGGAGCCTGACAGCCAGTCACCGCTGCCGTTCCTGCGCACCAGCCGTCTCAGCCAGGCCGATGACAGTCTCAGCGCTTTCGCCGTGGCCCAGTGCGGGACACGGCGTGATCGTTCGGCGCTGGCTGACTTGATGAATGGCCTCGCCGATCGCATGGCCTATCTTCCCGGCACTACTGCCGTCAGCAGCACGGCGGCCGAGGCCTTTGCCGGCGGTGCCGGCGTCTGCCAGGACCACGCCCATGCGTTCGTGGCTTGTGCCCGCAGCCTGGGCGTGCCGGCGCGCTATGTGTCCGGCTACCTGTGCACCGAAGACGAAAATCACCTGGCGAGCCATGCCTGGGCTGAAGCCTGGCTGGGAGATGGCTGGTACAGCTTCGACGTGACCAATCGCCTGACCCGTACCGATCGCCACCTGAAACTGGCGATCGGCCTGGATTACCTTGACGCCTGCCCGGTGCGCGGCATGCGCCGGGGCGGCGGGGCCGAGCAGATGCACGCGCGGGTGCAGGTGAGCTCGATGGTGCAGGTGCAGCATCAGTAATTTATCCAATAAAGCCTGAGGCCCCTTCGCGAGCAGGCTCGCTCCCACGGGTTCACGGAGTCACGTACTGCGCAGCCAGCCCAGAACCGTGGCGGGGGAGC